>CAYLTF010000006.1:0-1205 GCA_964386625.1 uncultured Akkermansia sp.
AGGATGCCGATGCTGAAGATCAGGGCGAAGAGGGTGATCCGGTTGAGCGTGAAGCCGTACAGGTAGAAGACGAGCAGCGTCAGGGCCAGTGTGGCCGGGATGGCCACGGCCACGATCCCCGATTCACGCCAGCCCAGGGTCAGCCAGATGAGCAACGACACGCTGACCACGGCGATGCCCATGTGCAGCAGCAGTTCGTTGGATTTCTCGGCGGCGGTCTCGCCGTAGTGCCGGGTGACCGACACGGTCACCTCCGACGGGATGAGGTTCCCCTTCAAGAGGTCCACCTTGCGGAGGACTTCCTCGGCCACCGAGATGGCGTTGGCCCCCGGGCGCTTGCCGATGGCCAGCGTGACGGCCGGTTCTTCGCGGTCCGGGCCCGCTTGGGTGGCGGCGGCTCCCCGGCCATGGAACACGTAGTTGGAAGGCTCCTCTGGGCCATCCACCACCTCGGCCACCTCGCGCAAGTAGATCGGCCGGCCCGACACCGCGCCCACCACCACGTTGCGGACTTCCTCGGCGGACTGGAGGAATGCACCGGTCTCGATCACCACGGCCTGGTTCATCGAGGTCAGCTCGCCGCTGCGGAACTGGCGATTGGCCTGCTGCAGCATCGGGATGATGCCCACGGGACTGAGCCCGCGGGAGGCCAGTCGCGCGGGATCCAAAAGCACCCGCAGTTCCCGGCGGGCCCCGCCGATGACCGTCGTCTCGGCGACCGCCGGCACCTGCTTCACCGCGTCATCCACCTGGGCCACCAGGCGACGCAGGGTCAGGTGATCGTAGCGGGTGCTGTGGAAGGTGAGCGCCAGGATGGGGACGTCGTCGATGGAGCGGGGCTTGATCAGCGGGAAGGCCACGCCATGGGGCATCCGGTCTTGGTTGGCCCTCAATTTCTCGGAGACCTTCACGAGGCTGGCCTCGGGCTCGGATCCCACCTTGAAGCGGACGATGGTGAGCGCCTCGCCCTCGCGGGACTGCGAGTAGAGGTATTCCACGCCGGGAACCTCCCAGAGCAGTTTCTCCATCGGCCGGGTGGCCCGTTCCTCGACCTCGCGGGCCGAGGAGCCGGGCATCGAGACCATCACGTCCATCATCGGCACCCGGATCTGCGGCTCCTCCTCGCGCGGCAGCATGAGGACGGCGAAAGCGCCCAGGAGCACCGAGGCGAAGACGATGAGCGGGGTGAGCTTCGAGTCGATGAA
>CAYLTF010000006.1:1305-58036 GCA_964386625.1 uncultured Akkermansia sp.
CGCCCAGGAGCACCGAGGCGAAGACGATGAGCGGGGTGAGCTTCGAGTCGATGAACGCATGGGCGATCCGGCCCGCCAGCCCATGGATCGCCGCGCCTTCGGCTGGATCTCGACTCACGGGACCACCTCCAGCGACTGGCCGTCGCGCAGACGGTCGGGATCGGCCGCCACGACCTTCTCACCAACCTCCAGGCCCGACACCACTTCCACATCCTGGCCCAACCGCTTGCCGCTGCGGATGAGTCGCAATTGGGCGCGGCCATCGACGGCCGCGATCACGCACTCCATCTGCCCCCGCTGGAAGACCGCCGTGGCGGGGACATGGGGCACGCTCGCCTGCCCCGTGGGCACCGCCACCCGTCCGAACTGGCCCGAGCGAAGCCCCGGCAAGACTGGCAGGTCGAGCTTCACCAGGTAGGTGCGGCTGACCGATTCTGCGACCGGGGCCATCTCGACCACCACGCCGTCGACGGGATCCTTCCGGGAGGCGATGCGGACCGGCAGACGAGCCCCCGGCTGCACATGGTCGATCAAAGACTCGGGCACATCGGCCTCGAACCGCAGGTGGGTCGGATCCTCGATCTCCACCAGCGGACGTCCCGGGGTGGCCAGGTCGCCCAGGTCCACCGCCTTGCGGGTGATGACCCCCTCGAAGGGAGCCACGACCCGGGCATGGCCCAGCATCGTCTCCATCTCGGACACCGAGGCCAGCGCCACACGGTGCCGGGAGTGGACCGCCTCCAACTCGGAGGGGGTGGCGGCGCCGTCTTTCAACAACTTGCCCACCCGGTCGAGATCGCGGACCGCTTGCTCCAGCACCGCACGAGCGGAATCCAGGCGCGCCTGGGTTTCCCGCGCATCCAGGGTGGCCAGTGTCTGCCCCTGGCGGACCGTCTGACCTGGCACCACACTGAGTGATTCGATGCGTCCGGCGACCTTGGCCTCCACGGTGGCATGCAGGCGGGTCCGCACCGTGCCGACCACCTCCTCGGTGGCCGTGAGTCCATGGCTCTCGACGGTGACCAGACGGACCTTGGCCGGCGCCACGGAGGTGGGCACCGCTGTGGCAGCCGAGCCGGGTCGCGGCTCAGGCCCGCACCCCGCCAGCAGACAAAGAAGGCTCAAGGAGAACACACCAACCCCGATCTTGGGGCCTGTTCGAGAAACCGGGTTCATGGGAAATCACTGCTTCAACGGATCGACTGCTGGATGAAGCTCTTCAAACGGTTGGCCGACATGGCCCCGGAGGTCCGTGCGACCTCCGAACCGCGATGGAAAAGCACGAAGGTGGGGATGGATTGGATGCGGTGCTCGGAGGCCACCTCGGGCAGCGCCTCGGTGTCGACCTTCACGATCAGGGCTTCGTCGCCCATCAGCACCGCCAGACGCTCGATCTCCGGAGCCACGCTGCGGCAAGGGCCGCACCACGGGGCCCAGAAATCCACGAACACCGGGCACGGCACCTCGGCCACCAAGGCCCGGAAGCTTTGGGAGTCGGCCACCTCGACCACGGCGGCAGGCCGCCGCAACTCCTCCTTGCAACGACCACACCGGACGGCCGCACCCCATTGGCGATGGACCAGTCGATTGGCCTGCGAACACGAGGGACAGGCCACGATCAGGCCGCGCGAATCTGCCGTCAGGTGGGCCATGGTTCAGTGCTTTTGGCAGGATCCCGAACAGCAGCCGCCCGAACCGATCCCCAACTTCTTGAAGACCGTCTCGGCCGGGCAGAATCCGGTGAAGGCCGACTGGATGAGGTTGACCCCCACAAAGCAGGTCAGGAACAGCCACTTGGGGCTCACGAAGTGGGCCAGAGCGACACTGGTCAGGATCATGGATCCAGCCAGCACACGGATCAGTTTCTCGGTGGTCATGGGGTCGGGATTGAATTCATCGGGAGGCAGCTCAATCTTTTATGAGTCTATGATCATTATTTGATCCGTCAATGCTGTTCCATTCCTGGAACCATGTCCTTCGGACGGGCTGGGGCGCCCGCTGATGGACCGTCCCGCAGATCGTTTGAGGTCCCAGCGCTGCCTCGGTGGCGGATCTGGGATTTTAGCGGTAAGCTGACAACGGATTAACGCGGACTTAACGCATCCTTGGATCAACTGGACCGCATGGTTCCGGAAGTCCGGAGCCCGCACACAAACCAATCCTCTCCATGCAACTCCCCATGCTTCGACGCTTCCTCGGGCTGGTGGCCCTGCTCACCTGCCTCGGCTCCGAGTCGGGCCTCCGGGCCGACCCGGTCTCCCCGCAATCGCTGACCGAAGACGGCACGACCTTCCAGCGCATTGGCGCTAAGACCTTCCGCTGGATGTCCGTCCTCAAGATCTATGACGCCTCCCTGCATTTCGGAGCGGGCGAATCCCCGGAGCGGGTCTTTGCCGACATCCCCATGCGCCTGCACCTGGTCTACCACCGCAGCTTCACCGCGGCCGAGATCGTCAAGGGAGGCGATACCCTCCTGGCCCGCAACGTTGACGCCGCCACCCTGACCTCGTTGCGCGAGCGGCTCGATCGGATCAACCAAGCCTACCGGGACGTCAAACCCGGCGACAGTTACACGCTCACTTACGTCCCCGGGGTGGGCACCACCCTCCGACTCAACGGCAATGCGCTGATCACCCTCCCGGGCCACGATTTCGCCGCCGCTTATTTCCGCATCTGGCTGGGCGACAAGCCGATCAACGAGTCCCTGCGCGACGCCCTCCTCGGGCGGTGAACCAGCCCCACATCGCCTGCCTGCCGCCGAATACCGAACTCCGACCCCGCCTCTGATGATCATCCCCCTGCGCGTCTTGTTCCTCCTGATCCTCGCCACCATGACCTGGGGCACCGTCCGGGCCAGCCTGGCCCAGGCGCTGTTCAGCATCCCGCCGGAGGTCTACCGGAACCCCTGGTTCCAAGTGACGCTGCTCGATGCCTACTTCGCGTTCGTCACGGTCTTCGTCTGGGTGGCCTGGAAGGAGAAGCGCATGGCCGCGCGGGTGCTCTGGGGCGTGGCGATCGCCCTGTGGGGCAATTTCGCCATGGCCGCCTATCTCCTCCGGGAGTTGTTCCTCGTGCCCACTGATGGAGACCTCGCCCAGGTCTTCGGCACGCGGCGCGACGGGGGCCTGCGCCTGCCAGCGGCCTTTGTGGGGATCGGCGTGGGCGTCTACTTGCTGGGGGCTAAGCAGGTCCTCTTCCCTTCTGCCCCGTGAACATCCCCGGACCTCATCCCGCCGCTGCGGCCGTGCGCCCTGGCTTCTGGCGGCGACGCGTGGTCGATCCCCTGGTCAGCCAGTTGACCCAAGGCGTCACGCCCGACCGGCTCGCCGCCACCCTCGCGGTGGGTTCGGCCTGCTCCCTGTTTCCGTTCCTCGGCACGACCTCGGCGCTGAACCTCGCAGCGGGCCTGTGGCTTCGGATGAACCAACCGGTGCTCCAGGGCTGGAACCAGCTGCTGGGACCGGTGCAGGTGGCCATGATCCTGGTGTATGTGCGCATCGGGGAATGGATCTGGCGCGCCCCGGAAGCCGACCGCTTCAGCCTCGGGGAAATGATGCGGGCCTTCGGTGACCTTCCGTTCACCGGGTTCCTGCAGCGCTTCGGCCAGGCGGGCCTGCACGCCTTCACCGCCTGGGCCCTGACCGCCCCATTGCTCATGGCCGCGATCTACCTGCCCCTGCGGCCGGTGTTCCGCCGTTGGGCGACCTCCGGGGCCTCCGGCCGGGACCGTTGCCCCGACCCGACACCATGACAGACATCGTCCTTCAACCGCTGCTGGCGCTGGCCGGCCTGGTCATCCTTTTTGCCGGCGCGTTTCAGGTCTGCCGCCGGCTCGACAACTACGGCTTCGTGGATGTCGTCTGGTCCTACGCCTTCGGCCTGTTGGCCGGGTTCTACGGGATGGTCGGCCGGGGTTGGCCGCCTCGACGTACGGTCCTGGCCGTCCTCGTGGGAATCTGGAGTCTCCGGCTGGGTTCGCACCTGCTGCGGCGCCTGGCCCGGCACCACCCGGCGGAGGATCCCCGCTATGGCGCGATGCGACGGCAGTGGGAAGGGCAGGTCGAACGGCGCATGGCGGTGTTCTTCCAGCAGCAGGCGGCCTCGGTCGTGGTACTGGGCCTGCCGTTCCTGATGATCGCCGCCAATCCGCACCCCGGCTTCACCGGGATCGAGTGGGTCGCCTTCGCGCTGTGGGGCTCGGCCGTGCTCGGCGAGGCCGTGGCCGACGCCCAGTTGGCGGCCTTCAAGCGCGACCCCGGATCGCTGGGGAAGGTTTGTGCCCGTGGACTCTGGCGATACAGCCGGCACCCGAACTACTTCTTCGAGTGGCTCATCTGGATGAGCTACGGGCTCTTCGCCCTGGCGGCCCCGTGGGGTTGGCTGGGCCTGGTGGCCCCCGCGTCGATCCTATACCTGCTGCTGCGGGTGACCGGCATCCCCCTGACCGAACAACAGAGCCTCCGCAGCAAGGGGGCCGCCTACGCGGAATACCAACGGACCACCAGCGTGTTCTTCCCCTGGCCTCCGAAGAAACCATCCGCACGCCTCTCTCCATGAAGACCGATCCCCCCGCATCCTCCCCGCGTCGCAGCTTCCTGGGTGCCTGGACCACCGCGGCCCTGGCCGCCCTGGCGTGTGGCTGCCAAAGCCCGCCGTCCGGTGCCGACGCGGCACGCCGGGAACCGCTGCGGGCGATCGACCGGCCCGTGGACCTGCAACGCTTCATGGGCGACTGGCATGTCATTGCGCACATCCCCACCTTCATCGAGAAGGACGCCTACAACGGGGTCGAGAGCTACCGGTTGGCACCGGATGGCACCATCCCGACCACCTACGTCTTCAACGACGGCGCCTTCGACGGTCCGACCCGCACCTACCGGCCGCGCGGCTTTGTGCACAACCGCCAGACGAACGCCGAGTGGAGGATGCGCTTCGTCTGGCCCTTCAAGGCGGCCTACCTGATCGTGTATCTGGACGACGACTACCAGACGACCATCATCGGCGTTCCCGACCGCGACTACGCGTGGATCATGGCCCGGTCGAAGACCCTCCCCGAGGAACGCTACCAGGAACTCGTCGCCCACCTCGCGGCGACCGGACACGACGTCTCCAGGCTGCGCCGCGTCCCGCACCGGTGATCCCCATCCCGAAGTTCGGCTCCTCCGGTATGGCCGGGCTCTTGGAGATCACCCTCCATCCACGCCAACCCGGACAGGACGGCTTCGAGGCCCCTTGACTCGGGCGAAGCCATGGACCAGGTCGGAATCCTGCCCGGGCGCGACCGCCCAACGCCATCACCGGACGCAATGCCCATCGGGAGATGACTGCGCTGGCCAGGAGCGCCCCGCCCCACACATCCGTGGCCAACTCACCGAACCGTCGGCCCAATCAGGGCATGGAGCCCATGGGATCCGAACCACCACGGCCTGCCTGAGTAGGATCGGACGGGATGGGCCAGCGCAACGGCGGGGCCTGATGAACGGGCGCCCGATGGGTTGAACCCGGGTGGCCAAGGGGGCATCCTCCGGATCCAGGACCGCGTGAAGACCTCGAATTCCTTTGCCACCGTGTGGGTGACGGTGCCCAACCGTGCCCTCGGGCGGAGCCTCGGCCGTCAGGCGGTCGAGGCGGGCCTGGCCGCCTGCGCCCAGGTGTCCGGTCCGCTGGAGTCCATCTACCGGTGGCAGGGTGCCGTGGAGTCGGCGCGCGAGTGGTTGCTGGTGCTCAAGACCCGGACCCGGTGCCTGACGGCCCTCGAGGCGCTCGTGCTGGCGCACCATCCCTACGACACCCCGCAATTCATCGCCCTGCCCCTGCTGGGAGGCTCGCAGAAGTACCTGGCCTGGCTCGGGGCCTCGACGCGGTCTACCCCGACTCGACCGCCCCAGCCACGGGCGAACCCGCGGCTCAAGAAACCGCCCCAGTCGGCCCGCCGAGCCCGCTGATCCCATGGGTGTCAGCCCGAAACAATTCGCCGCGATGGAGGCCCGCCTCTCAGGGAAGGCCAAGGCGGACGCCCCGGGACGGGCCGCGACCGCCGCCGGTCCCTCCCCTGGACTGCCCGAGGGCTCCCGAGTGCTGGGCATCGATCCCTCGCTGCGCGGCACCGGTTGGGGGGTGATCCGGATCGGCCCCGCCGGCCCGGTCTTCCTTGAGGCCGGGACCATCCGCTGCCCCAAGACCTGGGAACGCTCCCGGTGCCTGGGAGAGATCCATCGGGTCCTGGGCGAGGTGCTCGAGCGGCATCCGCCGGCCCTCTGCGCGTGCGAAGGCCTGTTCTTCGCCCAGAATCTCCAGACCGCGCTCATCATGGGAGAGGCCCGCGGCGCCGCGCTGGCCACGATCGCCCGCACGGGCACCGAGATCCACGAGATCGCCCCCCGCAAGGTGAAGCTCGCCATGGTGGGCTACGGGGCCGCACAGAAGATCGCCGTCGCCAAGATGGTGCAGCGACAATTGGCGCTGGATGAAACTCCGGACCCCGATGCTGCCGACGCGCTGGCCTTGGCGCTGGTGATGGTGCAGGAGCTTCGCAACCCGCTCGGGCCGACCTCGAAGCGAGTGTGAGCCCGATTCTGGTGCTGCGGGAACGCCCCGATCCGGCTCTCATCGTCCCATGCAACTCAACGTGGGCATCATCACCATTTCCGACCGGGCGTCCCAGGGGCTCTATGACGATCTCGGTGGCCCCGCATTGGTCGAGGCCTCCGCGGGATATGGCTGGCATGTCGTCGAAAGCCTCCTCGTGCCCGACGAGATCCAGGACATCCAGCGCGCCATCCGCTCGCTGATCGGCAAGGGCTGCGCGCTGGTGTTGACCACGGGAGGCACCGGGGTGGCCCTGCGCGATGTCACTCCCGAGGCCGTGCGGCAGATCGCCATCCGGGAACTGCCCGGGTTCGGCGAGCAGATGCGCATGGAGAGCCTGAAGATCACTCCCAACGCCATCCTGTCCCGCAACCTCGCCGCCGTGGTGGACCGCACGCTCGTGATCTGCCTGCCGGGCAAACCCAAGGGCGCGGTCGAATGCCTGGGCTTCGTGGTGAAGGCCATCCCGCACTGCGTGGAGGTGCTGCAGGAAGTCCCGACCAGTTGCTGAATAAACCGGTCGCCCCGGGCACGGATCGCCCTCCCGTCGGTCAAGCCGATCCGGCAGGCCGATTCGCCCCACGCCCGGGCGGTCACCGGGCGTGGTCTCCCTCGCCGTTGCCCCGCGCCCCGGAGCTCATCGACCGACCGCCCTCAACCCTGCAGGCGGGCGGATTCGGCGCGGACCCAGGCGATCACCTCGGACGCGGCGTCGGCGATGGGAACCATCCGCATCGTACCGCCCCGCGGCTTGAGCTCGATCTCGCCCTTGGCCAGCGACTTCTCGCCGAGATTCACCCGGAGGGGGAACCCGACCAGTTCGCTGTCCTTGAACTTCACACCCGGACGCTCATCGCGGTCGTCGAGGATGGCCTCGATGCCGGCATCGGCGAGCTTCGCCAGGAGTTCCCGGGCCAGCGTCATCGGCTGGCTTTCCGGAGTCACGGTCAGCGGCGTGATACACACCGTGAAGGGGGCCACGCTGACCGGCCAGCGAATGCCGTCCTTGTCGTTGCATTGCTCGATGACCGCCTGGAGGGTCCGGGTCACGCCGATGCCATAGCACCCCATCACGGCCGGGTGGCGGGAACCATCCTCGGCCAGGAAGGTCGCGTTGAGCTTCTCGGAATACTTGGTGCCCAGCTTGAACACGTGGCCGACCTCGATGGCCCGGCGGATCTTCAGCGGCTGGCCGGTCTCCGTGCACGACTCCCCGACCTTGACCGTGCGGAGGTCGTGCCAGGCGCTCACCTTCAGGTCGCGCTCCACCTCGACATGACGCAGGTGGAATCCGTCCTCGTTGGCCCCCGTGGTCATGCCGCGGGCTCCGCGCAGGGCTTCATCGGCGTAGACCGGCACGGCCGTCTTGAGCGTGCTGGCGACCGCACCCAGCGAGCCGGGCCGCGCTCCGAGCAGTTCGACGATCTCGTCCGGCGTGGCCGGGCGCACCTGGACGGCCCCGGTCTTGGCCATCAACTTCGCCTCGTTGAGCGAGTCGTCGCCGCGCATGAGCACGAGGATCGGCTTGGAATCGGCGATGAACACCAGGGTCTTGATCTGGTGACGCGCGGACACTCCGTACGGGGCCGCTGAGAGGGCCTCGATGGTGACCACGCCCGGGGTCGCGAACTTCTCCGGTGCCGCACCGGTCGACTCCGAGGGAGTGGCCTCGGCCGGACCGCGGCTGACCGCCTTCTCGATGTTGGCGGCGTACTTCCCGGATTCGCAGTACACCACGTCGTTCTCGCCGGTCTCGGCCGGCACCATGAATTCGTGGGAATAATTGCCACCGATGACGCCGGTGTCGGCCTCGACCGGGAAGGCCTGCAGACCGCAACGGGCGAAGATGCGGTTGTAGGCGTCGTACATGCGGTGATAGCTGGCCATCGCTCCGGCGTCGGTGGCGTCGAACGAGTAGGCGTCCTTCATCAGGAACTCCTTGGCCCGCATCAGACCGAAGCGCGGGCGGATCTCGTCCCGGAACTTGGTCTGGATCTGGTAGAAATTCTTGGGCAACTGCCGGTAGGAATTCAGCTCGTTGGCGGCCAGGGAAGTGATCACCTCTTCGTGGGTGGGCCCGAGCACCCAGTCCTTCCGGGCGGAGTCGCGGACCTTGAAGAGCACCCCGGAGGCCGTCTCGTAGCGGCCGGATTGCTGCCAGATGTCGATGGGCTGCAGCGCCGGCATCAACACCTCGATGCCACCGGCCCGGTTCATCTCCTCGCGGATGATCTGCTCGATCTTGCGCAGGACCTTCAGGCCCAGCGGCAGGAAGGTGTACAGACCTCCGGTCAGTTTCCGGACCAGACCCGCGCGGAGCAGGAGCTGGTGGGAGACGATTTCAGCGTCCGCAGGGGTTTCCTTGAGGGTGGGGATGAACGTTTGAGACCAGAGCATGGGAAAGTCTGTGGGGGTGTGGGGTCGGGAGGCCAGTGGGAAAGAAAGAGGCCCCGCGGGGGAACCGGGGGGCCGAAGGGGTTTCAAACGCAACCCGGAGGGGATCGGGGAACCGTGACAACCGGCTCCAGGATTCCGCCTCGCGGATCACTTCACCGTGTTGACCAACGGGGCCATGCCCTGGATGCGGACCTCGAGTCGATCACCCGACTCGATGGGGCCGACACCGGCAGGGGTGCCGGTCAGGATCACATCGCCCGGCAGCAGGGTCATGTTGGTGGAGATGAAGCTCACCAGTTGGAAGCAGTTGAAGATCAACTGGCTGGTGTTGCCGTTCTGCCGCAACTGCCCGTTCTGGAAGAGCTGGATGCTCAGATCATGCGGGTCGATCTTGGTCTCGATGTAGGGCCCGAGCGGCGTGAAGGTGTCGAACGACTTCGAACGGGCGAACTGGCTCTCGCTGGCCTGGATCGTCCGGTCGGTGATGTCCTGGGAAGCCGTGTAACCGAAGATGTAACGGGCGGCGGCCGCCGGAGTGACATTGCGCATCTTGCGACCGATCACCACGGCCAACTCGGCCTCGAAATCGTTGCGGTGGTTGGTGAAGGGAATCTCGATCTTGGAGCCGTCGGGGATGAGCGACGTGGGGGCCTTGAGCCAGAACAACGGCTCTTTCGGCGGCGTCATGCCGGATTCGCGGGCATGGTCGGCATAGTTCAGACCGACAGCGATGATCTTGGACGGCTGGACGGGGGTGAGCGTCTTGACACCCTTGAGGGGGGTCGGCTTTTTCTCGAAGGAAGGAGAGCCAAAGACATCGCCCTGAAGCTTGAAAATCTCCCCGTCGACGACCTTGGCGTGGAAGATCTCCTCGCCCTTTTGGAACCGCCCGATGGCTGCCATGGACAGAGGTTGTATCACCAGGGATTCCTCCGTCGCAAGCCAAAGACTCAAACGCCGTCAAGGAAGTTTTGGCCCTACCCCACGAAAGAGAACGCCCGCCGATCGCTCACTTCTTGCCGGCGGGCGCTGGCGGGGTCCCGAGCACCGTGATCCACAACCGATCCACCGTCTCGACCACCAACCTCCGGAAGCCCTGGGGAACGCCGTTGTTCTCGCCGGCGCTCACCAGAGGGAAGCCGGCCCGACGGACCTCAGGGGCGCCCGGCGTGGAGACCTCGATGAAGAACGGCCCGGAATACGGGGCGGCATCGGCGGCGGCGATCCACCGGAGCGTCGCCTCCCCCGCTTTCTCCGCCACCTCCACCGGATCGACGCGAACCCCTGGAGGCGTTCCGCGCACCGAGACCTTCAGCCGCCCATCGGCCCCATGGCGCCGCGACAGGGTGACCTTCCACTCGTTGGTCTTGCCGGGCTCCAGCACCAGGGCCGAGTCGGGAACCGACGCGCTCCAAGTGGGCTTGGGACGCACGACGGAGAGCCGGTACCTCTGGTCGCGCCCCCCACGCTGCAGCAGATTGCCGACCGCCACCCGGTACTCGGCGGACTCCGGCGGGGTCCAGTCGATCGCCGGATCGGCCCCGCCCGCGTCGTCGTTGCGGACAAGTTCCTTGCCGGCGGCGTCCTCGATCCGCAGCCAGGCGTCCAGCGGGAAGCCCAGGCCGGCCGCCTGGACCTCGAAGCGAAGCGGTTCACCCTTGCGCCCCTGGATCCGGTAGCGGTCCTCATCGCCCGCGCGGCCGAGGTCACCGGACACCGCCGAGGGCACCTCCAGCACCTGCGCCGAGGCGGCCGAGTCGTTGGGCTCCGACTCGACCCGCTCGGTGCCGTCGCCCACGGGCACCTCCAGCGGTGCCGGATGTCCGGGAATCCGAAAGGCATGGGATTCGGCTCCCGACCGGATGGCTGCGGTCGGGACGGTGACCGACTCCGCCGAGACGGAGGCTGACCCCCAGTCGCCCCAGGCGATGCGCGTCTCGGTCGAGCGACTGACCCCCAGGGGCCAGGCATGCCGAGCGACCGGATCGGTGGTGAGAAGGAGGCGGTACACCGACTTAGGTCCACCGCTGAAGCGCAGGTCGGAATCGGCCGGATAGGCGAACCCAAACACCTGGACGACGTGGGGACCGTCCGTCTCCGCGCGCCAGGTCAGAAGCGGATCCAGCGAACGCACCTCGTCGTGATTCCAGGCCACCTGCACGCCGCGCGGATCGATCACCCTCAGGACGGGATCCAAGGGCGACTGCAGGGTGTAGGCCTCCAACCGGGCCAACAGGGTCTGGCCGGCCCGCAGGTCCACCGAGAAGCTGTCCACATCGCCGCTCTTCTCGAGGCGACCATTCACCTCGGCAGGCAGGCTGCCCAGTCTCTGGGCCGAGGTCGCACCGTCGTTGGGCTCCACCTCCGCTTGCTGCGGATTCGAGGACACGATCAGGAATCGCGGCGCGCTGGCTCCCTCCGGTGAAAACGCCCGGATCACCTGCGCCCCGACGGGGGCCGTCGGGGCCACCCGGACGGTGAAGACACCACTGTTGGTGGTGGCTTCCCAGGTCACCCCGGGGATGTCGAGATCGACCTTCACCGGCCAGGGATCGAACTTGCCCACCAAGGTCACCGACTGGGTGCTCCCGACCTGGACTGCCGCCGGAAACACCTGGTCCAGCACCGGCACGGCGGCCCGCAGCCACACGAGGGGCAGCAGACAGGCCAGCAACCCGACCCGAAAGCCACGGAGGGGATCGGGGCTCATCGATGCACCCCTCACGCGGCGAAGATCTCGCGGATGCGGCGCCCATTGTTCACCAACTGAACGGGCCGGCCCGTATTGGTGTGGAGCACCTGGTTGGGATCGATCCCCATCTTCCAGTAGAGCGAGGCGGCGAAGTCCTCCGGCCGGTACACGGCCTCCGACGCGGCATATCCCTTGGCATCGGTGGCGCCGACCACCGCACCCCGCGGGCAACCGCCGCCGGCCATGAGGATGGACATGGCATGCGGCCAATGATCTCGACCCGCGTCCTTGTTCACCTTGGGAGTGCGGCCGAACTCGCCCAGCAGCACCACCAGCGTGGAGTCGAGGAGACCGCGCTGATCGAGGTCGCGGATGAGCGCGGCGACCCCGCGGTCCATGTTGCGGACCGAGTCGCCCTTGTAGGCTTCGAAGAGCTTGGTGTGATGATCCCAACCGCCCGAGTTGACGGTGACCCACGACACACCGACCTCGACCAGGCGTCGCGCCATCAGCAGACGCTGACCGAAGTCGTTGCGGCCATATTCGTCACGGACCTTCTTGTCCTCGCGCGACAGGTCGAAGGCCGCCTGCGCCTGGCTGGACAGCACCAGGTCGACGCCCTGCTGGAGGTACTGGTCGAACGCCACGGCGGGGTCCTCGGCCAGCCGGTCCGCATGGCGGGCCATGGTGTCCAGGGCCTTGCGGAGTTGGCGGCGGTGGGTCGCCCGGCCCTCGCTGATCTCGGCCGGCAGCACCACATCGCGCACCTTGAAGTCGGCCGAGTTGGGCTGTCCGTCGATGACAAAGGCCGAATGTTTGCCGCCGAGGAAATTGGGCCCGCCACTGCGGGTGACCGAGGGCATCGACACATAGGGAGGCAGTCCCTGGCGCTGCCCCCGTTGCCACGAGACCACCGACCCGAACGAGGGATGGAAGGTCACGAAGGCCCCGCAGGCCACCGGCACCGGCGTGGGGGAACCGGTCATCAGGTAGTGGTTGCCACCGCCATGGTTGGGGTCTTTGTGGCAGACCGATCGGATCACCGTGACCTTGTCGGCCACCTTGGCCAACTCGGGCACCGCCTCGCTGAAGCGGATGCCCGGCACCGCGGTGGCGATGTCCTGGAAACTGCCCCGGATGTCCGAGGGCGCGCCGGGCTTGGGGTCGAAGGTCTCGTAGTGGGAGGGGCCGCCATCCAACCAGACGAGGATGCAGTTCACCGGCTTCCCACCGGGGGCCGCACCGGCCGTGGGCTTCTTCCCGGTGAGGCCCCGGGAGGCCGAGGCCTTGGCCGCGGACACGCTCCCCGCCTCGAGGCGCAACAAGTCGCCAAAGCCCGCGCCCAGGAGGCCTCCCAGGCCCAGTTGGATGAAGTCGCGCCGGGGCATTCCGGCGCAGTTTCCGAGGATGGGGTTCATGTCAGTGGTTCAGCACGAATTCAGGGGAGTTGAGCAGCGCCCAGAAGACGTCCTCCACCGCGGTCTGGCGGGTGGCCCCGGGCATGGAGAACGCGCGCAAGGCCGTCTGCCGCTCCTTCTCGGCCGGCGGGCGATTGAGCAACAGCAGGTAGAGTTCCTCCACCAGCTCGGCTTCGCTCCGACCGCTGTCGCACAGTTGGCGGACGCGCCCCTTCGGATCGCCGAGCTTGGCCTGAAGGGCCTTGGAGTTCATCAGGTGCAGACTCTGCACGACGCTCAGCTGCGCATCGCGCTCGCACGGGCAATCGCTGCTGGAGTTGGGGCGACCGAAGGCATCGAGGAAATGCGACGGGATCTTGTAGCTCCAGGTCTGCATGGCCCGTCCGCCGGGAGGCACCGCCGAGAAACTCTCCGGCACCCCGGTGACATCGCTCACCGCATCCACGAGCACCTCGGCCGGAAGGCGACGTCGGTACGAGCGGGAGAATTGCCGGGTATCGCCGAGGTTGGTTTCGTTGGGCACCGAACTGAGCTGGTACAGGCGTGAATTCATCACCGTGCGCAGCAGGTGCTTGAAGTCGTAGCGGTGGGCGGCGAAATCGGCGGCGAGCGCCTCCAGCAACGCCGGGTTCGCGCATGGATTGGAGCTGCGAAAATCGTCGACCGGATGGACCAGGCCGCGACCGAAAAGGCGACCCCACACCCGGTTCACCGCGGCACGGGCGAAGAACGGGTTGTCCGGTGACGTCAGCCAATCGGCCAGGTGCCGGCGCGGATCCTGGGACTCCGAGGCGGGGATCTCCGGACCTTCCGGCGGACGCGGCTTCATCGCCACGCCGGTGACCGGGTGCTTCACCGATCCCCCGGGAGCGAAGTAGAAGGTCTCGGTGCCCGCGGAGATCGGCGGCGACAATCCGGCTCCCTTCTGTTTCACCGGCCCGAAATAAGCAGCCAACTGGTAGAAGTCGTCCTGGCCCCACTTCTCGTTCGGGTGATGGTGGCACTTGGCGCATTCCAGCCGGGTCCCCAGGAACAACTGGCTGAACTGGGTGGTCAACTCGGGCGGATCCCGGCGATCGCGATAGACCACAGCCGGACCCGACCGGTGGTTGGAACCTTCGGCCATGAGGATGTCGCGGACGAACTCGTCGTAGGGGCGGTTGGCCCGGAACTGCTCCCGCAGCCACTGGTCCAGCAGGAAGACGCTCTTGACGCCCACCCGGTCCGGGTTCGGGCGCAGCAGGTCGGCCCACTGGTTGGCCCAGTAATCGGCGTAGGCCGGATGCTCGAGCACGGCATCGAGGAAACGCCGGCGCTTGTCGGGCGAAGGATCGGCCAGGAAGGCACGGACCTCGTCGGGGGTCGGCAGCAGGCCCACCGCGTCGAGCTTGGCCCGGCGCAGGAACTCCGCATCGGTGCACAGGTCGGAAGGCATCAGGCCCAACCGCTGGAACTGCGCCAACGCCAACCCGTCGATGAAATTGTGGGTGGGAATGGCCGCATAGGCCGACGGCTTGAGCACCCGGTCGGCCGGCACCATCAGTGAGGACGCCGCCACCAATCCCATGTATCGGGCCACCACCACGCCCTGCCCCGTGAGCCGACCGATGGAGACCCGCCCCGCCTCGTCCACCTTGGCCAATTCCTTGTCGCTCGACTCGTAGGCGGCCAGACGGGTGACGTCCCGGACGCTGCCGTCGGAATAGATCGCCTCGACCTTCAGGCTCTGTTGACCGCCCTTGCGATAGCGCCCCTCGGCCGGGGAGACCGCGACCGATTTCAAGGTCGGCTCGTTGGTCAATGCATAGGGCATGCCGGCGCGGATCCAGCGGGTCAGCAGTCGGTGAGTCGGCGACCCCTTCTGGAAACGCTGCCCTCCCTCATGCGGCACGACCGTCAGGGCCTTGAGGATCAACAGGCTCTCCTCCGGGGCCGCCGGGAAGACTCGTCGGCTCCGGGCATCCCGCACGATCTCGGCATGGTCGCTGGCCGGATCGAAGGCGAAGACCGACAGCTTGAAACCGCTCTGGCCCTCGGGCTTGGAGTGACATCCTCCCGAGGCGCAGCCGGCCTGATGGAGCGCCGGAAGCACGTCGCGCACGAAACTCGGCGCATCGGTGTCGGTCGCCGGGGTGCTGCCGGAACGCGAGCCGGATTTCGCGAGCGCGTTCGTTGCCGGGCTGAAGGGCAATTCCCCCAACAGCTTGCCCTGCGCATCCCAGATCCGCACGCGGCCCTCGAAGTCACCGGCGGCGACCGTCTTGCCATCGGGGGTGACGGCCAGCGCGAACACCGTGGGAGCCATCTCCGCGACCCGGCGGTGCTCGGCCGTCGCGGAACTCTGCTCGCCCGTGTGGGACTTGAGCTGCGTGTAGCGGTCGATCGTCCCCCGGTCGGTGGCGGCCCAGACCGAGGCGCTGTCCTCCGGCCAGGCCACCGCAGTGATCGCCGACATCGAATCGCCAAGGGTCACGATCTTCTCCCGGGTGGCGATGTCCCAGACCTTGAGCTGGCGATCAGAGCCTCCGCTGACCACCTGGGTGGCGTTGGTGTTGAACGCGGCGGCGATCACCTGGGAGGTGTGCCCTTCCAGGATGGCGAGCGGCTCGCCACCGGCCGGGTCCCAGACCTTGACCAGAGCGTCGCCTCCGGCCGAGAGCAACCGACGGCCGTCACGGCTGAATTCCAGGTCGAAGACGGTGTCCGCATGGGCCTTCCAGGAGCGCAGGATCCGCCCCTCGGCCACGTTCACCAACCGCACCCGGCCCGGGAGACCCGACCCGCCGTCGCCGACGGCCAGTTGCGAGCCATCGGCCGAGAATTCCAGGCTGCTCACCCGGCCGGAAAGCCCACTGGAGACCTCCCGCTCCAAGGTGAGGCCCGCCGGGTTCCAGACGCGGACCCGCCGGAAGGACCCCGAGGCCAAGGTGCGGCCGTCGCGACTCCAGGCCAGCGATTCCACCGGATCGACCGAACCCGCCGAGGACACTGAAACGGCCAATCGAGGGAACCCGGGCTTCTGGAGGTCGAACAACTCGATCTCCCCCGCCCGGGCCACCGCCAGCCGTTGCCCCGACGGATCCAGCGCCAGCGCGGCCACCGGATGGAATGATCGCGAAGCCGCCTCCAGGGTCACGGCGCGGGGAGCCGGCTCGTCGGTGAGGGCGCTGGCATCCCAGGGCAGACCGCCGCGAATCCACTCCCGCAGGGTCTGGATCTGACCCGGCGACAATTGCTTGCGGGGCGGCATGTGGGGTTCGGCCCCGGGAAGCACCGACGCCAGCAACCGGCTCTCCTTCGGCTTGCCTTCCACCACCACCGGCCCCTCCTCGGCCCCCTTGAGCAACTGCTCGCGGGTGAGCAACGACAGGCCGCCCTTCTGCTTGGTCTCGCCATGGCACGAGAGACATTCATCGCGCAGGAGGGTCACGGCGTTGCGCGCCAGACGGTCCGCCGACGCCGCCCGGGACCAGGCCGAGGTCGTGGCGAGCGCCAACACCAGGACCGAGGCCCGGAGGGCCGCGGACCAGGATCCGGTGCGTCGTTGGATGCGGTGGCTCACGGTGATCGAGGAATCCACCGAATTGAACCCTCTCCTCGCGCAAAGGCAACCGTGATGCCAGGGGATGCCCCCAGAAAAACAGGCCGGCCCTGGAGGCCGGACTGGCCCGTCGAGGCCGCGCCGCGATTCAGGACCCCGGCTTGGGCGGTTCCGCCGCCCGGACCTCCCGCTGGCCCGTGGCCACAGGCACGGTGGATTCGGCTCCGCCGGGCCAACGGATCTCGACGGCCTGGATCGTGCGGTCTCCCACTCCCAGCACGGCCACGGGGTCGTCGCAGGATCCGTCGCCCGAGCCCAGGTGGATTTCGCGCCAGGGACCCGCCCCCTCGGCCGACCTCCATCGCACCCGGGCACCAATGGCGGCGGGATTGCCCCCGGCCCCGGACAGACGGACCCGGACACCAGGCCGCGCCGCGACATTGCGCCAGAGCGTCGTCTCGGCCCCGTTCTGGCCCACCGCAAGATCCACCCGCCCATCCTGGTCGTAGTCGCAGACCGCCGCGCCCCGACCGTCGCCCAGGACGATCACGCCGGAGTTCTCCTCGGGCGTGAACCCGCCGCGACCGTCTCCCCGAAGCCACAGGCCCCGGCCGGCGTCGTAGCGCTCGGCAAAGGGGTGGGCCGTGGAAAGGTTCTGGGAAAGGAACAGATCCTCGTGGCCATCCCCGTCGAAATCGGCCACGCAGAGGGACGACACCGGGGTCCGCTGGGCGGCAGCCGGCAAGGGCTTCACCGCGAAACGGCCACCCCGATTGAGGAGGAGCACCGAATCGAGGGTGTCCGCCGAGACCGACCTCGCCGACGTCAGCGCCTCGCCCAGGAGCATCGGCAAGGTGGCCTTGGAAAACGCGGCCAGCGAATCCACCCGTTCCCGCACTCCCGGAAAGAGCGCCGCCCACAACCCCAGCTCGCGTTCCGGGCGGTCGGCTCGGGCGGCCGGGTCGAACCAGCTCTCGGCCAGATCAAACCCCTGCCCGGAGCCGAAATCGCCGTACCACAACCGGCGGGGCGCGAGGGCCGAGGCGCTCCAACGGGTGTTGCGCCCCCAGTTGCCCAAGGCGAGGTCCATCCGGCCGTCTTCATCGAAATCGCCGGCCACCACGGCATTCCAGAGGCCGGCAAATCCCCCGAGCGACTCCCCTTCCAGGCCGGGGGCCCAGTCGATCAGGCGGCCTCCGTCGTTGCGGAAGAACCGGGGCGGAGCCCACTCGCGCGAGACCACCAGCTCGACACGGCCGTCGCCGTCCAGGTCGGAGAAGACGGCCCCGGTCACCAATCCGAGCCCTTCCCAGCGGGCCACCGGCACCAACCGACCGCCCTGGTTGCGCAGCAGCAGCGATGGAGCAGCCTCGGGATACCGCCCTGGCACCGAGCGCCCCCCGACGAAGACCTCCAACGACCCGTCTCCATCGACATCGGCCGCAGCCATGGGGCCGACGCCGAAGGCTGAACCCACCAGGATCTCCCCGCTCCGTCCGCCCGCCATGTCGTACATGCGGAGGGCCCCGCCGTTGGTCAGGCCGTCCTCGTAGTTCGAGATGCCCGCCAACAGGACCCCGTTGACAGGCAGGATGGAGGTCAGGTCCCGGCTGGTGGCCCTGTGGAAGGGCGGAGCCTCCCGGGCCTCGAAGCCTCCCTTGCCATCCTGGATGCGGACGGCGGGTTTGCCGCCGCGACCGGCACCGACGACCAGGTCGGGCCTCCCGTCGCCGTCGAGGTCGGTCCAAGCCAGGCTGGGACCAGCCTGCGACAGGCGGTGAGGCATGGCGGGTTGGCGACCGAAATCATCGAAGGGCTCATCCTCATGCCGGTGGCCCAATCGCGCGGTCTGGTCCTCGAACCAAGGCTTCGGGAACGCCACCGCCACCACCGATGTGGGCGCACCCTCCTCCGACAACTCGATGGCCGAACCGGTCGGGATGCCGCTCCAATCCGAGACTCGCCCCGACGGCCAACGGACGCGGACACCCACCGCACCGGCGCTCCCGGTGGCGAAGGACCGAGCCGGCTCGTCTCCGCTGAGGTAGCGGCCACCGGCCATGATCTCCTGGGTCTGGTCGGGCAGGCCCGCGGCCCGGACGGTCACCGAAGCCCCGATGCCCCGCGTGTTCGGGGCCCGCCCCTTCAGTCTGACGAGGATCCGGGCCGCAGAGGCGTTGTTGCGGTACACCGCCGGCGCCTCCATCAGGTCGTTCATCACCACATCGAGGTCGCCATCGCCATCGAGGTCCCCGAGGGCGGCCCCCTGCGAGATGGAATCCTCGGTGAATCCCCAGGCCTGCGAGACATCCTCGAACGTGGCATTCCCCCGGTTGCGGAAGGCCACGTTCGGCGTCGCCAGCCTCGGGAACGAACGGACCATCGCGGCGATCTCCGCCGGTGTCTTGAGGGCGCCCCGTCGCTGGGCCTCGGCGATGCGTCGGGCTCCGTCGCCGTCCTGGAAATCGCGCCACTGTCCGTTGGGCACCAGCAGGTCCTCGAACCCGTCGAGGTCGACATCGAGCACCAGCGGTCCCCACGACCATTCGCTGGCCTCCACCCCGGCCTGCCAGGCGACCTCGGCCCAGGTGTCGTCGCCACGGTTGAGTTGCAGCACGTTGCGCTGGACCTGAGCTCGATCGCCCGACCGCCCGGGCAGGCGCAGCATCGGGGCCATGCCCGCGGTCTGCGTGTGACGCCACGCGCGATTGCGGCTGAACATGTCCACCGCGAAGAAATCCACATGGCCATCCCGGTCGAAATCGCCGAAGTCGACGCCCATCGAGAAGGTCGGGTTGCTCCGGAGGGCCGATGCCGACAACTCCCGGAATCGCACGGAATGATCGGGGCCCGTCTCGTTGATCCAGAGGCGATCCGGGGTGTGCAAGTCGTTGCAGACGTAAAGGTCGGGCTTCCCGTCACCGTTCATGTCCTGGAATCGGGCGGCCAATCCCCAGTCCCGAGGGGCTGTCGGCAAGGGCTTGCCCGAGGCATCCAGAAACGCGCCGCCCGTCCAGGGAACCGTGGTGAATCGGCCCCGGCCGTCGTTGAGATACAGCACGTCGACCTCGCCCATCTCGACCACCTCGCCGCTGGGCTGGATCTCGAAGCGGTTGGTCAGATCCGGCGCGGTCACCGGCCGTCCATTGACGGCCACCACCACCGTGCGGCCATCGATCTGCCGAAGCTGGTAGCGGGTGTTGGGCTGATCGAGCACGGTCGTGGGACGGAAGTTCGCCACGTACAGGTCGAGGTCGCCATCGCCGTCCACGTCGGCCAAGGCGAGCGAGGTCGCCCCGGTGCGTGAGCGCAGGCCGGCCGCCTCGGTGTTCTCGGTGAAGCGGCCGGATCCGTCGTTGAGCCACAGCCGGGTGCCACCGCCCGACTGGTTGACCAGCAGGTCGGGATCTCCGTCGCCGTCCACGTCGGCGAAGGCGGCACCGGTCGAATCGTTGGAACCGGAGGAGGGGTTGAGCCAATCCACACCGGGCAACGCCCGCTCCGTCACGTTGGTGAAGCGCCAGTCACCCAGATTCCGGTAGAGGGCGTTCCGCGAATCCAAGCCGCAGAGAAAGACATCGAGCCGCCCGTCACCGTCCACGTCGGCCAAGGCCACGCCCGAGCCGGAGACCAGGTTGCGGTTGGTCACGGCACGGTCTTCCGACAACCGGTTGGTGAAGTCGACCCCCAACCCGAGAGCCGCCAATCGGGTGAAACCGACCGGGGACGGCGACACCGGAGGCAACTTGCGCAAGGTGAGCCCCGCCGGGGATCCGGCAGCCTCGGCCCGAGTCGCCGGGGTCGAGAGCACGGCCATCCAAAACACCGCACACATGGTCGCGAAACGGATCGCCGCGCCCGGGAACGAGGCCGTCGCCGGGCCGGTTCGTCCGCCAGACCCAGCGCGAACGAGGACCGGGAGTCTCACGAAAACGAACCGGCGGACCGGCAACCTCATGGAGATCGGATTCGGGTCGGGATTCATGGACTCAAGGTGATCTCCGCAAGCCCGGCGGCGACCGGCACGCGGCGCACGCCCCCGCCCGGCCAGCGGACCTCGACCTCTCCGGCCGCACGGTCCGAGGCGAGCACCGTCACCGGGCTGTCGACGCTGCAGTAGCCTCCTCCCATGCGGATCTCCCGACGCGGCCCCGCCTTGCCGGCGGCCCACCATCGCAGGGAAGCCCCGATCCCGGTCGGATTGCCGGCGGGTCCCTTCAGTCGGACACGGAGGCCCGGGCGCGCGGTGCGGTTGCGGAAGAGGAGGGTCGGCCCGCTGTTCTGTCCCAGCGCCAGATCCATGCGCCCGTCGGCATCGAGGTCGGCCACGGCCACTCCGCGCTGCTCGCCCCAGGCGATGATCCCCGAAGCCTCCTCGGTCCGGAACTCGCCCCGCCCCGAACCGCTCAGGAGCAACCCGCGGCCGGCGTCGTAACGGGCGTCATCGGCGTGGATGCCGAAGTGGTTCTGCGAGAGGAACAGGTCCTCGGTGCCATTCCCGTCGAAGTCGGCCACGGCGAGGCCGTAGGCCGGTGCCGCCTGGGCCCTCGGCGGCAACGGACGCCATTCCAGGTGGTCCCCACGGTTGAGGAACACGCCGGAGTCCAGGTTGAGGGCCGACACCATGGGCAAGGTCTTCCAGAGGGGGCCGAAGAGGTCCTCCATCGAGGCCTTGCCGAAGGAGGCCGCATCCGGGAAGCGCTGGGCCGCATCGGGAATCAACCCCGCCAGGGCGGGCCGTTTGCGGACGGGCCAATCCCGCCCATCGGCCCCGACATAGCTTTCGAGGACGTCCCAGATCCCGTCGCCCTGGAGGTCGCCGGAGCGGATGCGCAGCGGGCGGCGGGCGGCCTCGGCCCCCAGGAAGTGGTTCCGCCCCCAATTGCCGGCCGCCAGGTCCATGCGCCCGTCGCCATCGAAATCGCCGGCGGTGATCCCGAGCCAAAGCCCGGTCCACTGAGACAACCGCTCGACCCCGACAGGCAGGGCCCCACCGCGCAACGGCGGGTCCCAAGGCTCCAACGCGCCTGCCCGGTTGCGGAACAGGCGGATCGGACCCCAGGCGGTGGACACCGCCAGTTCGGGCCGCGCATCGTCATCGAGGTCGCTGAACACCACCCCGTTCACCAGGCCCAAGTTCTCGAAAACGCCCTGGATCCCCAGCCGGCCGCCCCGGTTCCGCACCAGCAGTGAATTCGCCGGCTCCGGATACCGTCCCGGGACTTCCCGGACCCCGGCGAAGATCTCCAGTTCCCCGTCTCCATCGACATCGGCGGCGGCCATGGAACCGACGGGGCAGGCACGGCCACTCAACACCTCGCCGCTGACACCGGAGGCCGGGTCGACGATGCGGATCGCCCCCCCATTGGTGGCACCATCCTCGGCGTTGCTGATGCCCGCCAAGATGACGCCGCGCTGCACCATCACCGTGGTGAGGTCGCGCGAGGTCGGCTTGAGCAGGGCTGGACTCGTGAGCGCGGCGAATCCCCCACGCGCATCGTTGGTGAACACCCCGAGGGTGCCCCCCTGCCCCGCCGAGACGAGCAGATCATCCCAGCCATCGCCATTCAGGTCGGCCCAGGTGACCCCCGGCCCGACTTGCGACAGGTCGAAAGGCTTCAGGGGTTGGCGACCGAATTCATCGAAGGGGGTATCGACATGGACGTGCGCCAAACGCTCGGAAACCGATTCGAACCATGCGACCCGGATCGGCGGCGGAGAGGCACCGACCGCCTCTTCCTGCTCCCGGATCTCCACGGTGCCGGGACCCACCCCCGCGCGCCGCGTCACCCGTCCACTGCGCCAGGTCACCTCGACGTCCGCCAACGGGGCGCCCCCCAAGGCGAAACACCGGACCGCGTCGTCTCCGGAAAGGTAGCGACCGCCGGACATCATCTCCTGGGACTGGACCGGCAGTCCCCGGGCCGTCACACGGATCCGTCCACCGATGCCACGGGAGTTGCCGGCAGCCCCGCGCAACCGCACGGCCAACCGGGAGGCGGTGGCTTTGTTCCGGAACAACTTGGCGGGCCCGTTCAGGGTGTTGAGCACCAGATCCAGGTCCCCATCGCCGTCCAGGTCGGCCGCGGCCATGCCCTGCTCGACCCCGGGGGCGTCGAACCCCCAGGCCTCGGTGACGTCCTCGAAGGTGAGATCACCGCGGTTGCGGAAAGCAGCATTGGGCGTGTCGAGCCTCGAGAACATCCGGCGCATCTCCAGGAGTTCGCGTTGCCCCATGCGTCGGCCGGATTTGAGGGCCTCGGCCCGCGCGGCCACGTCCACGTCCAACATGTCCATCTCGTGCCCGTTGGAGACCAGCAGGTCTTCGTACCCGTCGAGGTCGACATCGAGGAACACCGGAGTCCACGACCACTCGCTGGCGCTCAGGCCGGCCAGCCGGCCGATTTCGGCGAAAGTGCCGTCGCCCCGCCCGAGGAACAGGGTGTTGTGGGAGAATTGCGGACGATCATCCCAGACTCCCGGCTGGTAGAACCCCGGCGGGACCCCGTCCATCTGGAAACTCCGTCGCCGGTGTTCCCGACTCAGCATGTCCAGCACCAGGAAATCGTCCACGCCGTCGCGGTCGATGTCCGCCGCATCCACACCCATGGAGAAGGCGCTGGTATGGCGCAAGGCCATCGACGGTGCCGCCCGAAAGCGGAGCGGCCCGCCCGAAGGCGTGTCGTTGATCCAGAAGCGGTCTTCGGATTGGAAATCATTGCAAAGATACAGGTCTGGACGTCCGTCACCGGTGAGGTCCCGGAAAAGCACGCTCAACCCCCAATCCTGGGGAGCCGAATCCAAGGGACGCCCCGCCGAGTTCAAGAACGCCCCGCTGGTCCATGACACTTCTGAGAAACCGCCGCGCCCATCGTTGAGATAGAACACATCGGCCTCCCCGTTTTCCCGCGGGCCGGCAGGGGTCATGGTGAACCTCCCGACCAGATCGGGTTCGTCGGTGGAACGGCCATTGTAGGCCACGATCCGCTGCCTCCCGTTCTCCTCCCGAATGGCGTATTTGGCTCCGGGATCATCCCGGACCGTCGCTGTGCGATAATTCACCACATACAGATCCAGGTCTCCGTCCCCATCGGCATCGGCCAGGGAAAGGCTCGATCCGGCTCGCATCGGATTGAGCACTCGACCGGGTGTGAAGCGACCTTTCCCGTCGTTGTGATAGATCCGGGTCCCTTGGGACAGGGTGTTGAGCAACAAATCCAGATCCCCATCCCCATCGACATCCGCCAAGACGACCCCGGTGGCATCCAGCGAGGAGAGCGTCCCGACGCCGAACGAATCCTCGGTGGCCGGCGCGAACTTCCATTCGCCCAGGTTGCGATACAGGGCGCTTGCCCCGGAATAGGCGGCCAGAAAGACATCCGCACGCCCATCGCCATCCACATCCCCGAGGGCCACGCCGGAGCCATTCAGGGGAATCTGGTTGGTCAGGTATCTGGCAGGGGGGACCACATTGGTGAACGCCAACCCGGAGGCCCCGGGATTCACCGTTTCGAACCCCGCCACAGAAGCCCCCGAGACCTGCCACCGCGACCAGGAGACGATCAGCAGGAACAGCAGGGACAGGAGCCGGTGGGAACCGCGGGGTGGCACCCGCCCAGCTTGCGGGGTCCCGTCCCCGGATTCCAGTCGAGAACCTCGACCGAATGGCACCGCTGGAAGCCCGTTGCCTGACGGCCCGGGACCGACGCTCAGCGGGTCAGCTGCTTCTCAAGGTAGCCGACGTCTTGGCGGACCTTGGCCTCGACCTCCATCCGATCGCGGACCTGCCGGCAGGCGTGCAACACGGTGCCGTGGTCGCGACCGCCGAAGGATTCACCGATCGCGCTGAGCGAGTGTTCGGTGAGTTGGCGGGTCAGGTACATGGCGATCTGCCTCGGGAACGCGATGTTCTCGGGACGCCGCTTGCTGGTCATGTCGGCCAGGCGGATGTCGAAGTAATCGGCGACCCGCTTCTGGATCTCGCTGACGGAAATCGCCACCTTGCCCTCTTCCTGCAGGATTTCCCGCAGCAGCGTCTCGACCGTTTCGAGGTCGAGAGCCTTCCCGGAGAGTTGCGCGTAGGCGGCCACCCGGACCAGGGCGCCCTCGAGTCTACGGATGTTGGTGCGGATCCGGTTGGCCAGGAAGGTGATGATCTGGTCCGGAAGGTTCACACTGAGGGCGGCCGCCTTCTTGTTGAGGATGGCCAAGCGCGTCTCGACATCCGGAGCCTTGAGGTCGGCCGTCATTCCCCACTCGAAGCGGGAGATCAACCGCTGCTCCAGCCCCTGGATCTCATTGGCCGGCCGGTCGCAGGTCAGGACGATCTGCTTGTGGGCGTCATGGAGGGCGTTGAAGGTGTGGAAGAACTCCTCTTGGATGCGCTCTTTGCCCTGCAGGAACTGGATGTCGTCGATGAGCAGCACGTCCAATTCGCGATGCTTCTTGCGGAATTTGGGCAGTTGGCTGTTCTGGAGCGCCTCGATGAACTCGTTGGTGAACCGCTCGCAGGAAAGGTATCCGATGCGGGCGTTCTTCTTGTTGGCCAAGACATGGTGCCCGATGGCCTGGAGAAGATGGGTCTTGCCCAACCCCACCCCGCCGAAGAGGAACAGCGGATTGTAGGTATGCCCCGGTTTCTGGGCCACCCCCATGCAAGCGGCGTGCGCGTGGTGGTTGTTGGAACCGACCACGAACGTCTCGAAAGTGTTGTTGGGATTGAACAGGGGCTCGTTGGATTTCCGCGCCACTTCACGAGCCACCTCCCGCGCCACCGGTTCCGGAGCCCGCACTTCGACCGGAGCGGTCCGCTCGGTCCGCTCTGCGGAGGGATCGGAGGCGGCGATCCGCTCAGAGGAAGCCTCGGCAGCGACCACGGCAGGAGCCTCGGCCGGTCGGATGGCAAAGGCCACTTGAATGGGGCGAATGGCCGCCCTGCTGACGACCGAGCGCAGCACATCCAGGTAATTGTCCTTCAACCAGAACTCACAGAACTCGTCGGCAACCTCCAAGGTCAGCACATCTCCGTCGAGACTGCGGGCAGAGACCGGAGCAAACCACAGATTGTACAACTCCGTCTTGAGCATTCCACGGAGGGTTTGCTGGGCGGCGAGCCACAGTGCTTGAGGTTGATCGGACATGGGATAATTCAAAAGGGCCTGAAATGCAGAATCAGCGGATTTATTCACTACCACCATTCACAGGGACATCTTGGCTTCCTGTTTATGTGACAGTTTCAAGGAGTTCTGCACGCGCCCCCCGGTGATCCGGCCCTTGCCGACACCCGATGAAATGAGATGAAACACCCGTAAACACTCGGATTTCAACACATTTGCAGGCATCGGGTTGGACATGATTCGGTGTGGTTTCTTCTCGGTCACGCCGTGATTTCTTCCGCGGCGGGCGAGGCTTCTAGGGCAAAGCAATCAGTACCGCGAGAACAAGTTTTCGGGTGTTGTCCCCAAGTTGTTCACAACCTTCACAAAGGCCCCAAATCCGGCGGATTTGAGAGTCAAAACCGCCGGATTGGGTTTCGGGATCACTTCTTGGCAGGAGCCGCCTTCTTGGCCGGGGCGGCCTTCTTGGCAGGAGCAGCCTTGGCCGGGGCGGCCTTCTTGGCGGGAGCCGCCTTCTTGGCCGGGGCGGCCTTCTTTGCAGGAGCCGCCTTCTTGGCCGGCGCAGCCTTCTTGGCGGGGGCCGCCTTCTTGGCCGGCGCAGCCTTCTTGGCGGGAGCCTTGGCGGCAGCGAGGGCACAGGTCCGGGCGAGACCGGATTGGAGGTTGGATTCGGTTGGTTTCACTTCGAGTTTGTTGTTGTTGTGTTTGTGGGTCCGACTCATTGGCTTCCGGGGTTCACCATGAAGCGCCTCCCGGCATCCGATGCGTCAGAAAGCGAAGAAAGGAGCGATTGGGCCGGGTGGCGACCGGCAACAGCGAATGATCTCGCGGAGACCTGCGCTTCCGCAGCGGTTTCCGACCGTGAACAAGAGCCAGGGAATCCAGGAAGGAGACCATCGGAAGTCCCCCGAAGGACCGCAGGAAGCCCGGAGACGAGCGGGGCGGTGTCAGAATCGCAAAAACCTGATTCGGGTCCATGAGGCTTCCAACCGAGGGGGGAACTTGGTCTGAGATAATGCCCGGAGGCGTCTCTTGACAATTCGATTCCGTCATTTCGCACGAATTCTTTCCGAACTCGGAAGCCGATGACATCCTCTGACGCCAGTGCGCGAGCGTTGGCAAAAATTCACGGAGACCGCCGAGACCTACCTCCTGGCGGTGATCCTCGAGAACCTTCCGGGGCGCAAGGCCTCCGCCATCCGGGCCCTGCTCTCGGGGCTGTCCCAGATCTTCGCCGGCATCGTGAAACTGCGCCGATTGCTCTACAGCATGCGCATCCTGCGCGATTCAACCCTGGGAGTTCAGGTCATCGCGGTGGGGAATCTCACGGTGGGCGGCACGGGCAAGACTCCGGTCGTCGAGAAATTCGCGCGGGCGTTGCAGGATGCGGGACGCAAGGTGGCCATCCTGTCCCGCGGATACCGCTCCCGCCCCAAGCCGGTGTCCGAACGGTTGCTCGACAAGATCCTCCTCCGCGAAGACACCACGCCCCCGCGGATCGTCTCCGATGGTCACTCGCTGCTGCTCGACTCCGAGACGGCCGGCGACGAGCCCTACATGCTGGCCTCGAACCTCCGGGATGTGGTCGTGCTGGTGGACAAGGACCGGGTCAAGGCCGGTCGCTACGCCGTGGAGCACTTCGGTTGCGACACGCTCCTCTTGGACGACGGGTTCCAATACTGGAAGCTGGCCGGGCGCCGCACCGACGTGGTCCTCATCGACTGTCAGCAACCCTTCGGCAACGAACACCTGCTGCCGCGCGGCACCCTGCGGGAACCCCCCTCCCACCTCGCCCGGGCCAGCGTCATCTTCCTGACCAAGAGCGATGGCAAGACGGCAGCGCTCCGGGAGCGCATCGCGCAACTCAATCCGCGGGCGGGGATCATCGAGTGCGTGCACCATCCGCTGTACTTCGAGGATGTCTTCACCGGCGAACGCCGCGGCCTCGACCTGCTGCAAGGGCGCCGAGTGGCCAGCCTCAGCGGCATCGCGCAACCGGAGAGCTTCGAGTCGAAGCTCTCGGAGCTGGGGGCAGAGATCGTGCTGGCGCGGCGCTACGCCGATCACCACCGATTCACCCAGCAGGAGGTGCTCGACGCCGTCAACCGCGGCAAGAAGCGCCGGGCCGACATGCTCGTCACGACCCAGAAGGACGCGGTTCGCTTCCCGAAGCTCGACCGCCGCGACCTGCCCATCTACTTCATGCGGGTCGAGATCAAGATCATCGCCGGAGCCCAGGGCTTCGACGATGCCGTGAGGCGGATCTGCTTCCGTTGATCCGGCGCGGAGCCGGAGGAACATCTGCCGGGCACCGGCGGGCGACTGCATCCACTACTTCCGGAACACGCTCGAGATCTGGAGCGGCGCCGAGGCGGGCATGAACCCGAACTCGAGTCGGCCGCGGGGGGCCTCCACCGACACCTCGGGCGCATCATTGGCCGAGACCTTGAGCGCCGATCCCGACCGGCGCACCCTCAGCCGGTTCCAACCGTCGCTCCGGACCGCCCCGAATTCCGGCATCCGGAGGATCGCTCCGCCATCCCGGGAACGGAAGACCACCGGTGGCACCCGATCGGTCGTCTTGCCGTCCCAGCGCCAGTCGAAGACCAGTTCATCGCGCCGGAACGGCGATTCCGACCAGAGCACCGAGTCCTCTCCCCCGGCACCAGCCTTGCTGCGGAGGGTCCAATCGCTGGCCTTCCAGGCGTCGGCCGATGCGGGCAGACGCCATCCGCGCAGGGTACGTCCATCGTAGAGGCTCTTCCAGGGCTGGGCCTCCGGTGCCGATTCCGCGGCCGGCACCCGCGTGGAGGGCAACTCCCGGATGCGCAGATTGCGCCAGTCCACGATGCCACCCTCGGACTCGAGGGCGATGTAGCCGCGCCGCCAGTTGCATCCGGTGCCCCCGGACACCTCGGCTCCGTTGACGGACAGACGGATCACCCCGTTGGTGGCGACGATACGGTAATGGTTCCATTCCGGGGCACCGAGGCTGCGGGATTCCTTGGGGAAACTGCGGTCGCCGCGACTGGGGGCGAAGGGTTTCATGGTGGACCCATGAATCGGGAAGATATCGCCGTGCGTGGTGAACCAGTCGGACTTCCCATACCCGTGGTCGAGGACCTGCACCTCGATCGCCCGAAGGAAGGGCTGGCCCAACGCTGGCATGGGCCCTGACCAGATGAAGACCCCGGCATTGCCTCCGGCCTTCAGGTGACGCCATTCCAATTCCAGGATGAAGTTCTCGTACTGACGATCGGTGCGCAGGGCCCCGGTCGGCACCCCATCGCAATGGATCATGCCGTCGCGGACGGTGAAGGTCTCCGGGGCGCAATTGACATTGACCCACCCCCGGAGATCACGGCCGTTGAACAGGGGCTTGAAACCGGCCTCAGCGGCCGATGCCGATGCGGGCGGGATCAGGAACGAAGACAGCAACAAAGCCGCCGCGACACGGGAGGACCACAGGCCAAGGAACATGGCCCTGAGACTCCCGCCAAAGCCCATCGATGGAAAGCCCGGAAGCTCGGACCATCGGCATGGGCTCCCTCGTTCTCGGTGCCCGCGCGCCCGGTTTGCGGCGAAGAGCACCCGGCCGCCTCAGCGCCCGTTCCACTGCTGATTCCTGGCCTTCAGGCGCTCCGGAGACGGCTTGCCTTCGGGCAGCAACGTGAGGTTGGTCCCCGAGACCCAGGGAACCTCGCGGAAATCGACGAACAAGGTCCGGGGGATCATCTCGACGACATGACCGAAGGCGCCCAGCGCGACCGTTCCCGGCAACTGTGTCGTATCGACGAAGAACATGGGACCGAACGGGGTCGAATTGGTGTCGGGACGGCTGTACACGTAGGTGATCGGACCATTGGTCACCCGGGGGGCGTTTTCCCCCGGGAACCGGATCGAAACCGGGCCTCCGGCCAACAACCGCGGATGATCGATCCGCAGGACGGGCGTGCCGTCCGGCTGCTTGTCGAAGGTCAGGTGCCAGGCCCCGTTGCGCACCCGGTAGGCCTCGCAGCCTCCGTAGATCGTCACATACAGGAACAAGGTGGCGATGAAGATGCCGAAGAATTTCTTCAGCGTCCGCTCGGCCTCGGGTGAGAGATCGTCGTGCACGATGTTCGATCGGGGGGAACCGGAGTTCCGCCACTCAGGCGTTGTAGGTGCTGGAACTCACGCTGCCGCCGCGGCCGGTCCAGTTGGTATGGAAGAACTGGCCGCGCGGCTTGTCTACCCGCTCATAGGTGTGGGCGCCGAAGTAGTCGCGCTGCGCCTGGAGGAGGTTGGCCGGCAGCGTGGCCGAGCGATACTGGTCGTAGAAGGCCAGCGCCGTGCTGAAGGCGGGCACCGGGATGCCCTTCTTGGCGGCCGAGGCCACCACGTTGCGCCAACCCTTCTGGCATTTCTTGATCTCGGCGCGGAAGTAGTCGTCGAGCAGCAGGTTGGCCAGCTTCGGATTCTTCTCGTAGGCCTCCTTGATCTTGCCCAGGAAGCGCGACCGGATGATGCATCCGCCGCGCCACATCAGGGCGATGCCGCCGTAGTTCAGCTTCCACCCGTATTCGGCGGCGGCCGCACGCATCAGCATGTAGCCCTGCGCGTAGCTCACGATCTTGGACGCATAGAGAGCGCTCTTGATGTCCTCGATGAAGGCCTGCCGCGCCTTGGGATTCTTGGAGGCGCTGAGCAGGGGCTTCGGTCCCTTGAGCTTGCGGGCCGCCTTCACCCGCTCCTCCTTCATGGCGCTGACACACCGGCTGAAGACCGCCTCTGCGATGAGCGTGACCGGCTGCGCCAGATTGGCCGAATCGATGACCGTCCACTTGCCGGTGCCCTTCTGGCCGGCCGTGTCGAGGATCTTGTCCACCAACGGGCCTCCGTCGGCATCCTTGAAGGCGAGGATGTCGCGGGTGATCTCGATGAGGAAGCTGTCCAGCTCGCCCTGGTTCCAGTCGGCGAAGACCTGGTGCATCTCGTCGGCCGTCAGGCCCAGGCCATTCTTGAGGATGTTGTAGGCCTCGCAGATGAGCTGCATGTCGCCGTACTCGATGCCGTTGTGGACCATCTTCACGTAGTGGCCTGAACCGCCATCGCCGACCCAGTCGCAACACGGGGCACCGCCCTCCACCTTGGCGGAGACGCCCTGGAAAATGTCTTTCACCGCAGGCCATGCCTTGGCCGAACCGCCGGGCATGATGCTCGGTCCACGACGGGCTCCCTCCTCGCCCCCGGAGACGCCGGTGCCGATGAAGAGCAGTCCCTTGGACTCGCAATACTTCACGCGACGCTCGGTGTCGCCGTACAGGGAATTGCCGCCATCGATCAGGATGTCGCCCGGCGACAAGTGGGGAACCAGTTGCTCGATGAAGTCGTCGACCGCCTGACCGGCCTTGACCAGCATCATGATGCGGCGCGGCGTCTTGAGCTTCGAGACCAGCTCGGGGATCGAATGCGCGCCCTGGATCTTGGTGCCCTTGGCCTCACCCGCCAGGAACTCGTCCACCTTGGAAGTGGTGCGATTGTAGGCCACGACGGTGAAGCCGTGGTCGTTCATGTTGAGGATCAGGTTCTGGCCCATGACCGCCAGGCCGATGAGGGCGATGTCTCCGGTGGGATTGCTCATGCGTGCAGTATCGTTGCGCGACCACCGTATCGGTCGCCCGGAACGGCAGGCCAGAGGGAATTTTCAACCCGACCCCAGAGATGCCGGCCTGAGCGAGGTCTTGGTCCGCCATGGTCCGGGTGGGCAACGGTCTCGTGCCGCTTGCGCCGCCATCGAACCTTGCTACCGTCCGCTGCCCGCCGGAACGCCCAGATGCGGCCCCGACGGTGCGAACATCCATTATGGCCCACGAACTCGCTCCCCTCCCCTACCCCAAGGAAGCGCTCGAACCGCACATCGACGCGCTCACCATGGAGATCCACCACGGCCGACACCACAAGGCCTACGTGGACAATCTCAACAAGGCGATCGCCGGCACCCCGGTCGAGTCCCTTTCGCTGGAAGCCCTGATCGGCAACCTCGCCGGCGTGCCTGAAGCCATCCGGACCCCGGTCCGCAACAATGGTGGCGGCCACTGGAACCACACCTTCTTCTGGAACCTCATGGGTCCCGGCAAGGGCGGCACCCCCACGGGTGACCTCGCGGCTGCCATCAACGCGACCTTCGGCTCCTTCGCCGATTTCCAGGCCAAGTTCGAGGCCGCCGGCGTCGGTCGATTCGGTTCCGGCTGGGCCTGGCTGGTGGTCAACGGCGGAAAGCTGGAGATCGTCTCCACTGCCAATCAGGACAATCCGCTCATGGGCAAGGCCATCGCCGGATGCGAAGGCAAGGCCATCCTGGGTGTCGATGTCTGGGAGCATGCCTATTACCTGAAGTACCAGAACCTGCGCGCCGCCTACCTCAAGGCGCTCTGGAACGTGATCGACTGGAACAAGGTCGGCTCCCTGTACGCCGCGGCCAAATAACCGGCCCCCGGAGTCGCAACGGCGCCACGCTCCCGAAAGGAGGTGGCGCCGTTTCGCTGGGGATGGCCCCCCGGCGCAGCCCGGGGATCCCAACCACCGTCACCCGTGCATCACGGCTGACGGATCGCCGAGGCCAAGGCCTCCAAGTGCGGGCCGACGGCGAATCTACGCTCATACTCAAGGCGCAGGATGCCGCCATCCACACGATCCACGACCGCATGCAGGGCCTGGGCCAGCGCCGGGATGTCACGCGGAATGCAGAGCCCGGGATAATCGGCCGCGAAGTATTCCGGGATGGAGCGCCAGCGCGTGGTGACACATGGCAGTCCGTAGGCCAGTGCCTCGATCAGGTTCAGAGGTTGGCCCTCGTTGGCGAAATAGGTCGGAAACAGGAACACATCGGACCGCCGGAGCAGGCGGTCCTTGTCGACCCCGGAGACGAAGCCAGCGATCTCGACACATCCAAGCGCATCCGGTCGCCGGATCCGCTCGCGGAACTCGGTCTCCTCCGCCCCGGAAAGAAAACTCCCGGCCACCGTGAGCCGGAATCGGCGAGTCCGACCACCGGTCCCATTCGCCGCGACGACCGCCTCTACGGCTCCGAAGAGCCCTTTGTCACGGGTGCAATGAGCCATGAACAGGACCTGGATCTCTGAACGGGCCGCAACCTCCGAGCGACGCTTCGCCAGCGAGTCGGCGAAATCAGGGCATGGATCCGGGATTCCATTGCTGACGACGGCGACAGACCGCGGGTGGAGCACCTCGGCATCCCCGCGGTTGCTTGCGGCCAGAACAATGGCCCGTTCAGCCCGCCCCAGGCACGCGTGGGCCATCCAGCGCTCCCAAAAACGGGCCTCGGACTCCAGCCATGCCCCCAAACCCACCGCATGCCAGTGGAGGATCACCCGGTTGAACCGCCATCGGATGAGAACCATCACCAGGAAATCTCGATACAGGGAGGAGCGCTTGGGAGGAGATGGGATGTAATACAGCGTCCTGCATCGCTGATCGATGGACAACCGGAGGGCCCGTTGACAATAGCCCAAGAGGGCGCGGACTTTCCCGCCCCGGACACTCCCCACATCGGACATTCCCAAGGAGAGTCGAGCGTCGACATGCAGCACTTCGATGCCGAGTTCCGGTCGAGACCGGAATCCGTCGACCATCAGCTGCACCATCTGGCTTTGCCCGTGGTGGGGTGGCGGCACATGGGCAAAGACAATGAGCTTCATGGCGGCCATAGAGCCTGACCATGGTGGACCAGGCCCGACGAATCGAAAAGCATTGCCTCAGTCGAGGTCCGAAGCGACTCTTGGGGCACGGTTCGGGACGTAGCTCAGCCCGGTAGAGCACTTGGTTTGGGACCAAGACGTCGCAGGTTCAAATCCTGTCGTCCCGACCATCCTTCCCTCTTGTTTGGCAGCCCACATCACGGCGGGTCGCTGCCACCACCAGATACCCGGTCCAACCGGGCCTTCTCGTCCACGGCAACGGCACTGCCGAGGCTTCCGTAGATCTTGGTCGCAGCGATCCAGTGGCTCTCATCGTCCCAGATGAGCCATCCCAAGTCCGAACTCCCCCAGCGGCGCAGGGGCCCTGAAGAATCCTCTTTGCCACTGCGAAAACGACCCGGCGGGCTGCCGGAATGTCCGTGCCATCCCGCGCCAGATGTTCAAGACAAGCGGAGCTTCGACACCCGTTCCCTGCCATCGTGTCAAAGCCGCACCTCCGTCGACGCAACGACCAGGAGGCCCTCGGCAAGAATGCAGCGATTCAAAAAAAACGCCGCCCATGCAGGGCGGCGTTGTTTGTGATCGGTCGAGCGAGCCTCCGGACCGAAGGGTGATCCCCCAGTCAAGAGTGTCCGCTTCAGGCGTTCGTCGCAGAAGTCGCCGGAGCGGCCTCAGCGGCAGCCGGAGCGAAATCGACCCACTCGAGGATGGCCAACTGACCGGAGTCACCTTGGCGTTGGCCGAGGCGCAGAATCCGGGTGTAGCCACCGTTGCGGCTCTTGAAGGCCGGAGCGATGGTGTCGCACAAGATGTGGACCACATCGTGTTCCTGCTTCCAGGCCTCACGGAGCTCCTTGCCCTTCGTGGTGGGAGTGCCCTTGAAGTGGCTCCGCGGCTGCTGACGCAGACGGGCAGCCACCAAGCGGCGGTTGTGGACGTTGGCGGCGGTAGCCTTGGCCTTGCTCGCGGCGTCGGAGGCACTGCTCGCCGTGGCGAGGGCTTCGTTGGCCAGCTTGCCCAAGGTCAAGAGCTTCTCGGCGACCGGACGGGCCGCCTTCGCCTTGGCCAAGGTGGTGGTGACGCGCTTGTGCTTGATGAGGGAACTCACCAAGTTGGCCAGCATGGCATTTCGGTGGTCGCCTTTGCGACCCAGTTTCTTGTTGCGCTTAAGGTGGCGCATAATTCAGTCAGGTTAAGGATTCTTGTTCTCCACCGGCGTCTCCAACAGCGCCGGATCGATATTCATTCCGAGAGTCAGGTTCAAGCCGGTCAGCTTCTCCTTGATCTCATTCAGGGACTTCTTGCCGAAGTTCCGATACTTGAGCATTTCCTGCTCGGACTTCATGGCCAACTGACCCACCGTGGTGATGTTGGCGTTGTTGAGGCAGTTCGCGGCACGGACGCTCAGCTCGATCTCATTGACGCTCATGTTGAGCAGCTTCTTGAGCTTGGCCTTCTCGTCGTCCTGAGGCTTGACCTCGACTTCGAATTCAACGGCGTTCTTGTCGTATCCGACGAACACGTCCAAGTGGTGCTGGAGGATGGCGGAAGCCTGGGTCAGAGCGTCATCCGGAGAAATGCGACCGTCGGTCCAGATCTCGATGATCAACTTGTCGTAATCGGTGCGCTGCCCCACGCGAGCAGCCTCGACCGCATAGCGGACACGGGTCACCGGAGAGAACAAGGAATCGATCGCGATCACACCGATCGGCTGATCCACCTTTTTGTTCTCGTCCCCGGGGCAAAAGCCACGACCGACGCGAACCTCCAACTCCATCTCGAGCTTCTTCTTGCGATCGAGCGTGCAGATGATCTGGTCAGGATTGACGATCTCGATGTTCTGGTTCAACTCGATGTCGGCTGCGGTCACCGCGCCTTCACGGTTGACAGAAAGCAGCAAGGTCTGGGGCTCACGGGAATGGGCCTTGAACTTGACCTGCTTCAGGTTCAACACGATGTCAGTGACATCCTCGACGGCTCCATCAACCGTGGTGAATTCGTGCATCGCACCGTCGATCTTCACCGAGGTGATGGCGGCTCCCTCAAGAGAGGAAAGAAGCACACGACGAATCGAGTTTCCGATCGTGTGTCCATAACCGGTTTCAAACGGCTCGGCGATGAACTTGGCGTAGGTCTCCGTCGCGGTTGACTCTTCCTTGGACAACCGCTTCGGCATTTCGAAGCGTCCTAGACGAACAGGCATAATTTATGGGTGCAATTTTAATCTGAACCACGCTCCACGGGACTCCCACCCAGGAATGCGGTTCCGTATAATTGCTTGGAGGTTGGGATCGACTTGTGGGCCGATCAGCGGGAGTAAAATTCGACGACAGCCTGCTCGTTGGCCACCGGGTTGATCTCATCCCGGGTCGGCACCCGCAACAGCGCGGCCGACAGGGCTTCACGATCCAGACGGATCCAATCAGGCACCACCCGGCTGGTGGAGCCCTCGAGATTCTTCTGGGCGATCGTCTTGGAAATGGCGTGATCCTTGATCTGGATCAGGTCATTCACCTTCACGGCGTAGCTAGGGATGCTGACCTTGCGACCATTCACGCGAACGTGACCGTGGCCAACCAACTGGCGGGCGGCCGGACGGGTCAAGGCGAACCCAGCGTGATACACCAGGTTGTCAAGACGGGTCTCGAGGATTTGCAGCATCTTCTCGCCAGTGACGCCACGCATCCGGAGGGCGCGCTCATAGACGTTGCGGAACTGCTTTTCCTGAAGGCCATAGAAGAAGCGCAGTTTCTGCTTCTCCATCAATCCGATAGCGTAGTCGCTGTGCTTGCGACGGGACTTCGGACCGTGGGCGCCGGGAGGATACGGACGGCGCTCCAAATACTTGGAGGAGCCGAAAATCGGAGTGCCCAGCCGACGGCTGATGCGAACGCGAGGACCAGTGTAACGAGCCATTGTCGAAGATAGTTGAAATTAGAATTACACGCGGCGCTTCTTGCGGGGACGGCAGCCGTTGTGCGGCACCGGAGTCACATCCTTGATGACGGTGATCTCCAGGCCGATGGCCTGCAAGGCGCGAATGGCGGACTCACGTCCAGAACCCGGACCATTGACACGAACCTCGACCTCGCGCATGCCATGCGACATCGCCTGGCGAGCGGCATCTTGAGCGGCCTGCTGAGCGGCAAACGCCGTGCTCTTGCGGGAGCCCTTGAAACCGACGCGACCCGCGGTGCTCCAACCGATCAGGTTGCCCTGCATATCGGTGATGGTCACCTGGGTGTTGTTGAAGGTCGCCATCACATGGGCCACACCCACCGCGATGTTCTTGGCACCCTTGGCCCGGATGATCTTCTTCGCATTCGGATCGTCACCGAGGAGGTCAGCGGCCGTCGGAGCGGCGGCAGCGGCCAACGGAGCCGGCGTCGCAGCGGCGGCCTGCGCCGGAGCGGCAGCCTGAGCGTCGGCTGCGGCTTTCTTGGTCTTGGGGGCCGCCTTGGATTCAGGCTTGGCTGTGGTCTGCGCCTGTTCGGCGGCCGTCGCTTCGCCGGCCTCGGCCTTGGGGGCCTTCTTGGCCTTTGTCTCTTCTGCCATAATCAGTTAAACGATGAAATTAAGCCTTGGCGGTCGGGTTTCTCTGCACGCCCACCGTCTTGCGGGGACCTTTGCGAGTGCGGGAGTTGGTCTGGGTGCGTTGGCCGCGGACCGGAAGGCTGCGGCTGTGGCGCTGACCGCGATAGGACTTGATCGCCTGGAGGCGCTTCAAGTTCATACCCAATTCGCGGCGCAAGTCACCCTCGGTCACGTACTTGCCCTCCTGGATCGCATTCACGATCAAGGAAAGCTGTCCCTCGTTGAGGGACTTGGCGCGAAGAGACGGATCGATGTTGGCCCGCTCCAAAATTTCGAGCGCATTGACCGGACCGATTCCGTAGATGTAGCGGAGCGCGATGTCGATTCGCTTGTCCGCAGGAATATCAACTCCCAAGATTCGTGGCATAAAACGTTATCCTATGATCAGCCTTGCCGCTGCTTGTGGCGCGCATTCGAGCAGATCACGCGGATCACGCCCTTGCGTTTGACCATTTTGCAGTTCTCGCAAAGTTTCTTAACTGAAGCTCTGACTTTCATTTTCGAAATCGTAAACCCGTCAATACAACTGACTCTCTTCGTCCCGTGTCAAAATTTCCGGTCCAGAATCGGTGATGAGCACCGTATGTTCGAAATGGGCAGACACCTGCCTATCTCGAGTGACGACAGTCCACCCATCGTCCAAGATTTCAACCGCAGCATTTCCCAGGGTAACCATCGGTTCAATGGCGATGGTCATGCCGCTTTTCAGCCGGGTCACGGCTTTGGGATCCACGTAATTGGGAACCTGAGGTTCCTCATGCACGTTTCTTCCGACACCATGACCGCAAAATTCACGGACCACACCGTAACCCGCACCCACCACGCAGCGCTCCACCGCACGGCCGATATCGGCCACCCGTGAACCCGCCTGCGCTGCGGAGATCCCTTCATACAACGCCTGGATCGTAGTATCCAGCAACTTTTGAAATCGAGGAGACCCGCCGCCCACAATCAAGGTCATCGCGACATCGCCAATGAACCCTTGATGGCGCACCCCCACATCGATTTTCAGCAGATCTCCAAACTGCAACCGACGATTGTCGCCGATCCCGTGGATCACCGCCTCGTTGACAGAAAGACAGCATTGGCCAGGGAAACCCCGGTAACCCAGAAAGGCGCTGACGCCCCCATGCGAGGCGATCAATCGCCCCACTTCGGCATCGAGTTCACGAGTCGTCAGGCCGGGCGCAGCCTTTTCGGCTGCCCCACGGAGCACCTTGCTTGCAATGCGACCCGCAGCCCGCATGGCCCGGATCTCATCGGCAGTCTTGATGATGGGACGCCCCATGTCTTCAGCTTTCGCTCAGGGTTTGTGGTCTCTGCGCTTGACAGTTCAACCACCGCCCCACCCATCGTTTTCTAATCTGTGACCGAAACTGACAAAGAACAAAAATCTATCAGGCGCGACCGCGGACCTTGCCCTTCTTGAGGAAGCCGTCGTAGTGCCTCATCAGGAGGTAAGACTCCATCTGCCGCATGGTGTCCAAGAGAACACCCACAGTGATCAGGAGCGAGGTGCCACCGAAAAACTGAGCCACCAAGGGGTCGATCTTGAGATAGGCACTCATCACCGTCGGGATGATGGCGATCACCACAAGGAATACCGCGCCGGCCAAAGTGATCCGGCTCATCGTGTTGTGAAGGAAATCGCTCGTCGCGGTTCCAGGGCGCACACCGGGTATGTAACCGCCATGCTTCTTCAGGTCATCAGCCACCTGCAACTCATTGAACTGGGTGGCAACCCAGAAATAAGAGAAGAAGAGGATCATCAGTCCGTACAAGAACAGGTAGGTGAAACCTTGCCGGCCCAAATGACTGGCGATGTAAATGGACACCTGCTTTCCGAACCCTGCAGGCAGAATGGCCGCCAGCTTTTCGAAAATCATGCCCGGGAACATCAGGATCGCTTGGGCGAAGATCACCGGCATGACTCCCGCATAGTTGACCCGCAGCGGCATGAACGAGGTGCCCCCCGACATGATCTTCCGCCCCACCGCACGCTGGGCATACTGGACAGGGATCTTTCGCTGCCCCTGGGTGATCAGCACCACCCCGGCAACGACGACCGCCAAAACCACCAACAGCAAGACCAAATGCAATACCTTGGAGTTCTCCTGCTGAAACATCGAGGCCAGTGATTTGCCCGCGTTCGGGAGGCGAGCCAGAATGCCCACCGTGATCAACAAGGACACGCCATTGCCAATCCCTCGTTCGGTGATCTGCTCACCGAGCCACATCAAGAAGAGTGTTCCCGAAGTGAGGATCATCACCGTCTGGATGCGGTACAACCAGAGATTCTCGGCCGTGACCAGCGATCCCGAGAAACCCTGGAAGGCTTTCTCAGGATTCTCCCATCCAAGGGCCACGATCAATCCGTGACCGAGGCACAAGACCACCGTCAGGTACCGGCCGTACGCCACCAACTTCGCTCGACCGCCCTCTTCGCGGGCCAACTTGCCCAGAGGCGCCACCACCGCCGTCAACAATTGGATGAAGATCGTGGCACTGATATAGGGCATGATGCCCAACGCTCCGACCGCGCACTGCTCCAACGCCCCGCCCGTGAACATGGAATACAGGCCAAAGACTCCGCCTCCGGAGGTCTTGGCTGATTCAGCGAAATACGCGGCCAGCTTGGAACCGTCCAAGCCGGGAACAGGAGTCAGCGCAATGACCCGAGCCACGGCCAGAACCAGAGCCGTGAAGATGATCCTGGAGCGGAGCTCCGGAATCTTCAGGCAGTTCGCGAAGGTGTTGAACAGTTGGCCGATCATGGACAGCGGATGGTGTGGATTTCCCTTGGAGGAATCGGTCGGAGCGATAGATCGAAAGAGGTCGGTCAGGAGACAACTTCGGCCGAACCACCCTGCTTTTCGATCGCGGCCCGAGCGGTAGCGCTGTAGGCGTGCGCGCGGACGGTGAGCTTCTTGGTCAGTTCGCCCCGTCCGAGCACCTTGATGCCGTCGAACGAGCCGTTGGCCAAGCCTGCCTTCTTCAAGGCGGCAACGTCGATCACGGAGCCGGCCTCGAATTCGTTGAGGTCGGAGAGGTTGATCGGAAGATATGCCGTCTTGAAACGCTTGTTGTTGAAACCACGCTTCGGGATGCGGCGGATCAACGGCATCTGGCCGCCCTCGAATCCGATACGGATCGAGCTGCCGGAACGGGCGCTCTGTCCCTTGCCGCCACGGCCTGAGGTCTTGCCCCGGCCGCTGGACTCACCCTGACCCAAGCGCTTCTTGCGATGCTTGGCTCCCGGGCGGGGTTTAAGGTCATGAAGTCTCATAAAATCAGGCAGTCTTGGTGGCAGCGAGGCGATTCTCAAGGCCGCGCGCCTTCAGGATCTGCTCCCGGGTGCGCAGGCTCAACAGTGCATTCAAAGTGGCCTTGGCCACGTTCGAGGCGTTCTTGGAACCCAACGATTTGGAAAGAACATCCTTCACTCCAGCGGACTCGACGACCGCACGGACGGTTTTACCACAGATCAAGCCAGTACCAGGGCTGGCCGGACGAAGCAGCACCTTGGCTCCCCCGAACTCGGAGTAGACCTCATGGGGAATCGTGCTGGCGGACAACGAGACCACAGCGATGCGCGACTTGGCGTTCTCGCCACCCTTCTTGATGGCTTCGCTGACCTCGGCTCCCTTGCCCATGCCCATGCCGACCTTGCCTTGCTTGTCGCCCACCACGATGAGGGCACTGAAGGAGAATCGACGACCGCCCTTGACGACCTTGGACGAACGATTGATGTGGACCACCTTCTCGATCAGTCCATCCTTGGGTTCATCGCTCTCGCGTTGATCACGGGACGAGCGGCGGGGCCCACGACCGCGGCCACCCTCGGAATATCCGCGGGAAGGGCGATCACCTCCGAACGATTGGGTACCACCGGACGCCGGAGCGGCGGGTGCAGCCGGGGCTGCTGAAATGTCTTTTTGGTCTGCCACAGGATTCCTTCAGTTCAAAATTTGAGACCGGCCTCACGGGCGGCATCCGCCAGCGCCTTGACCTTGCCGTGGTAACGGGAGGCTCCGCGGTCGAACACCACGGACTCGATCCCCTTTTCCTTGGCGGCGGCAGCAGCGCGCTTGCCAGTGACGATCGCATTGGCCGCGTTGGCGCCTTTCACCTCGGTCGGAGCGGACTTGTCGCGGGTGCCGACGGCAGCCAACGTCTTGCCCACTGCATCATCGATGAATTGCACATAAATGTGCTGCCCGGTGAACTTGACGCTCATACGGGGACGGGCCGCGGTGCCCGAAACGGTCTTCCGTACCCGCCAATGGCGAAGCTGGGCCAACCGATGTTTGTGCTCTGTTCTCATTCTAGCAAAATTTACGACAAACCAGATTATTGGACAGTCTTGCCTTCCTTGCGCACGACCTTCTCGCCGAGGTACCGAACACCCTTGCCCTTGTACGGCTCAGGCGGGTAGAAGCTGCGGATCTCGGAGGCCACGCGGCCGACGAGTTCCTTGTCAGCGCCATCGATGGTCAACTTGGTGCCCTCTTCGACGACCACCTTGATGCCCGCGGGAACGGGGTAGTTGATCGGGTGGCTGTAACCCAAGGAGAGATTGATCACAGACCCCTGAAGAGCGGCCTTGAAGCCGACGCCCTGGATCTCCAACTTCTTCTGGAATCCGTCGGACACGCCCTTGACCATGTTGTTGACCAAAGCGCGAGCCAAACCGTGCATGGCCTTGGCCTCCGCCGACTCGGCAGTCCGTCCGAGGCACACATTGGTGCCGTCCACCTTGGCGTTGGTGAACCGCGGCAACGAGAGACCCAAGCTCCCCTTGGGTCCTTCGACCGTCACCCGATCTCCACTGACGGAGACCTTAACCTTGGCCGGAATGGCTACCGGGCTTTTTCCAATACGCGACATAACAAAATCCTTTACCAGACGTAACAGACCACCTCACCGCCCACATTCTGGCGACGAGCCTGGGATCCAGTCATCACCCCCTGAGGAGTCGAAAGAATGGACACACCGAGTCCACCGAGGACCCGCGGAGCCTCGGAACCGGCGACGTAGCGACGGAGTCCGGGTGTGCTCACCTGCTTCAGCCCCTGGATCACGGCCTTGCGGCCCTGATACTTGAGCCCGAGCTTGAGCGTTTTGATCTTGTCGCCTTCGACGGCGACATCGGCGATGTAACCCTCGCTCTTCAAGACATGGGCAATGGCCTCCTTGAAGCGGGAATGTGGCACGGAGACGGAGGGGTGAAGCGCCATACCCGCATTGCGAATGCGCGTCAGCAGGTCAGAAACTGGATCAGCGTTCATGGATGTAGATGGGCTCGGATTACCAGCTGGCCTTGGTCACGCCCGGGATCAACCCCTGCAGCGCCGCTTCACGGAACGAAAGACGGGAGACTCCGTACTTGCGAATGAATCCGTGACGGCGACCGCTCACGCGACAGCGGTTCACCACGCGAACCGGGCTGGCATTCTTGGGCAACTGAGAGAGGCCGGCGTAGTCGCCCTTCGCCTTCAATTCAGCGCGGAGAGCCGCATACTTCTTGACGGTCTCCAACTTCTTCTTGTTCCGGGCAAGCCAGGATTTCTTGGCCATAGGATAAATTGTTTATTTTGAAAACGGCATTCCCATCATCTTCAGGAGGTCGTAAGCCTCCTCATTCGTCGGAGCGGAGGTCACGATGGTGATGTCCATGCCCTGCTGTCTCTTGATCTTGTCGAGCTCGATCTCGGGGAAGATCGTCTGGTCGGGGATACCCAGCGAGTAGGTGCCACGACCATCGAACTGGCGAGAACCCACACCGCGGAAGTCGCGGATGCGCGGGAGAGCGGCAGTCACGAGACGGTCGAAGAACTCGTACATTACCTCGCGGCGAAGGGTCACCTTGCACCCGACCGATTGCCCCTTGCGGAGCTTGAAATTGGCGATGCTCTTGCGGGCGATGTTCACCACGGCCTTGCGCCCGGTGATCATCTGCATCTCCTTGACGGCGTCCTCGAGGGCACCCTTTTCCAGGGAGGCACTCACGCCCATGTTGACCACGATCTTCTCGATGCGGGGGACCTGGTGGACGTTTTTGTATCCGCGCTTCTGCGTCAACGCAGGACGGACTTCTTCGATGTACTTCGTGTAAAGACGGGGTTTCATGGATCTCAGCGCTTGCTCGACTTGCGGGCGTCGTACTTATCGGCCTTCATCACGTTGGAAACGTGGATCGGCGACTCCAACCAGAGCAGCGCACCATTCGGGTTCTGCTGGTTCTTCTTGACGTAGTGCAGCATCGGCTTGACCAGACGGCGACGATCATCCTGCTCCTTGGAGCGTTCGTCAGTGCCTTCCAGGATCACGGCCTGCCGTGAAGTCACCACTTCGGCGACCTTACCGCGACGGCCCTTGGCCGACCCGGTGATGACGACCACCTCGTCACCCTTTTTCACATGAAATTTCGATGCCATGTCTATACCTCTTTGAATCAGATCGTCGGATCGTGCGGACTTAGATGACTTCCGGGGCCAGCGAGATGATCTTCATGAACTTCTTCTCACGAAGCTCGCGGGCAACGGGGCCGAAGATACGGGTCCCGCGGGGATTGTTTTCCTTGTCGATGATGACCACGGCGTTGCGATCGAAACGGACATAGGATCCATCGCTGCGACGCACCGGATGGCGGGTCCTCACGATGACGGCGTTCTGCACCTCACCCTTTTTGACAGTCCCGTCGGGAGCAGCCTCTTTGATGTGAACCTTGATCACGTCGCCGACGTGTGCATAGGGCTGGTTGCTGCCCAGGACACCGATGGCCCAAGCAACCTTGGCACCGGTGTTGTCTGCGACATCCAGACTGGAACGAATTTGGATCATTGAAATGGCCTCTGCTCAGTTTTTGACTGAACCATCTGGGTTCAGGATGTCCACCAGACGCCAAGCCTTGAGCTTGGACAGCGGGCGGGTTTCTTGGATGCGGACCAGATCACCCACCTGGGCGCGCTTGGTCTCATCGTGCGCATACAGCTTCTTGAAGCTCGTGACCACCTTGCGGTACTGCGGGTGGCGATAGCGGCGCTCCACCTTCACGACGATGGTCTTCTCCATTTTGTTGGAGACGACTTCGCCGATGCGCTCCTTCCGGTGTCCGCGTTCTGTGGATGTCTGTGACATACGGGTCAAGATTTCTTCGAAATTTGGGTCAACTGCGTCTCCCCACGCGCGACTTCGCGGCGGATCTCGCGGATACGGTGAGGCTTCTCCAGGCGGGCAGTGGCCTGCTGAAGACGGAGGTTGAACAACTCCTGCCGAAGCTCGCGGCATTTGGCAGCGAGTTCCGCGGCCGTCAGATCTTTAAAATTGCTTTTCGCCATGATCGTCCCCTCAACCCATCTTGTGACGTGAAATGAACTTGGTGGAAATCGGAAGCTTGGTGGAAGCCAAGCGCATGGCCTCCCGGGCGACAGCCTCGGGCACACCATCGACTTCGAACAGAACACTGGCCGGCCGGATGACCGCCACCCAGGATTCCACACCGCCCTTACCCGTACCCATTCGAACCTCAAGAGGCTTCTTGGTGAACGACTTGTCAGGGAAGATTCGGATCCAGACCTTGCCGCGACGCTTCATGTAGCGGGTGATCGCCACACGAGCCGCCTCGATCTGCTTGGTGTCCATCCAGCAGCGCTCCAACGACTGGAGTCCATACTCGCCGAAAGCGACGGTGTTGCCGCGCGAAGCCAAGCCTGTGCGGCTGCCGCGCTGCATCTTGCGATATTTTACCCTTGCCGGCATCAATGCCATAAACGGTCTCCTAGAAAATGGTTAATTATTTGACCAGAACAGCCTCGGGACGGGCGTCTTCGGCTTTACGATTCTCGGTCTTGCGGGTGTCTGCTTTTTTCATCTCGCCTTTGCAGATCCAGCACTTGACTCCGAGCTTGCCGTACATCGTGTTCGCCTCGGCGAAACCGTAATCGATGTTGGCACGCAGCGTGTGCAGCGGAACCCGACCTTCGTGGTACATTTCCACGCGGGCGATTTCGGCGCCACCCAAGCGACCGGCGCAGCGGATCTTGATTCCCTCGACGCCCTCCATTTGGCGGGCCTCTTGAACCGCCTTCTTCATGGCCCGGCGGAATCCGATGCGGCGCTCGAGCTGGACAGCGATGTTCTCGGCGACCAACTGGGCGTCAGCCTTCTCGTTCTTCACCTCCTGGATGTCGACATAGACATCTTTGCCGGTGAGCTTCGAAAGCTCTTCCTTCAGCTTGTCAATCTCGGAGCCCTTGCGGCCAATGACGACACCCGGACGGGCCGTGAAAATGGTCACGCGGCAACGATTGGCGGCGCGCTCGATATGAATCTTGGGGATGGCCGCCGAACCGAGCTTCTTCTTGAGCGCGGTGCGGATGGCAATGTCCTCGACGAGCAGGCCTCCGAAGTCTTTCTTGTTGGCGTACCACTTGGAGCGCCACTCGCGGTTTACGGGAACCCGCAGACCGATAGGATTGGTTTTCTGGCCCATGTTATTGGTTGTCCGTGAGAATGATCTTGATGTGGCTGCTCCGCTTGAGGATCGGACCAGCCGAGCCGCGGGCCTTCGGGATGAAGCGCTTGATGCTGCCGGCGGTCTGGGCGTAGGCCCGGTGCACGATCAGCGAATCGGCCTTCAAGCCGTGGTTGTTCTCTGCGTTGGCGATGGCCGAGGCGAGGGTCTTGGCGACCGCCCGGGCGGACTTGCGGGGCACAACCTTGAGCGCCGCGAGCGCATCCACCGCACGAAGACCCTGGACCTGTCGTACGACTTCCCGGACCTTCTGCGGGGACATTCTGAAATTCTTGAGTATGGCCTGAACTTCCATGACGTCGGTTCCTTGCTGGTAGACCTTAGACTATTTGGCTTCGGCCTTGGCGGTATGAGCGCCGTGTTTCTTGAACGTGCGGGTGAAGGCGAATTCGCCAAGCTTGTGACCCACCATGTTCTCCGTGACGAAGACCGGGCTGAAAGCGCGGCCATTGTGGACACTCACCGTCAGCCCCACGAACTCGGGGGTGATGGTGGAGCGGCGCGACCAGGTCTTGATCGGAGCCTTGGACTTGGCTGCCTGGGCCTTTTCGACCTTCGAGAGCAGATGACCGTCAATGAACGGACCTTTTTTGAGGGAACGAGCCATATCAGCTTACTTTTGCTTCATTGGACGGCCATCGCGACGAACGACAATGAACCGGTTGGAGAGTTTGAACTTCTTGCGAGTGCGGAAGCCCTTCGACAGCACACCCCAAGGAGAGGCCAGGTGCTGACGACCGCCACCACCCTTGGACTTGCCCTGACCACCACCGTTGGGGTGATCGACCGGGTTGCGAGCCATACCGCGAGTCAGCGGACGGATACCACGATGGATGGCGCGGCCGGCCTTGCCGAGGACCACGTTCTCGAACTGGGCGTTACCCACGGAACCCACGGTGACCATGCAGTCTTCGTGGAACTTGCGGATTTCACCGGAGGGCAGTCGCAGTTGGGCGTAGCCAGCATCGCGGGACATCAAGGTCGCAGAAGAACCGGCGGACCGGACCAACTGACCACCCTTCCCCGGAATGATCTCGATGTTGTGGATCGCGATACCGACCGGGATCTTGGAGAGCGGCAGAGCGTTGCCCACACTGGGAGGCGCCGAGGGACCGCTCATCACGGTGGCACCCACGGTCAAGCCGTCGGGGCACACGATGTAGCGACGCTCCTTGTCGGCGTACTCGAGGAGAGCCAGACGCGCGCTGCGGATCGGATCGTACTCGACAGCGATCACCTTCGCCTCGATGCCGATCTTGTTCCGGCGGAAGTCCACGGTGCGGACCTTCTGCTTGTGGCCACCGCCACGAGCACGGACGGTCACCCGGCCGTAGTTGTTGCGGCCTCCTGTCTTTTTCCTGGTGTAAACCAAGGACTTTTCCGGACGCACTTTCGTGATGTCCGAATAGTCCTGCACGGTCAAATACCGTGTGGACGGCGTAAGCGGTCTAAACGTTTTCACTCCAAAATAATTGTTTCACGGGACGCAAGCCCTCGTGTGCCCTGCCATCACTCCCTGTTGCGTCGGGCAACTCGGTTTTCGGCGGAGCAGTTTCGTTTCCCACTGGGAAGTGTTAAACGGAGCGCAGAGCTTATTCTTTCCGGGTGGACCTTCAATACTTTTCTGAAAGTTTTTTCCGAACCGGCCACGCGCGTCCCCTTTCCCGCCACTCGTTCAAGCCTCTCCGGACTCCGGTTTTTGGGGCTTTTTCCACGGATTTTCGGGCGGCTCGGGTTCGCCGAGAACGCGGTATCGGGTTCGGAAATGAAGTTTGGAGACCTTGGCCAACACCTCGGATCCATGGTGCCCGACGAGGGCTCGCGCCGCCGCTTCGACGGCCGGTGACGCGCCTCGCGGCAACGGCATCCCGTATTCCTTCTCCAGGCGCTGCATCCGCTGGAGATACTCATTGCGGGCCACGATCGAGGCGGCCGCCACCGCCATGTCTTCTTCGGCACGGTGGCGTTGGACCAATGGCAGGGCCTTGCCGAGCGTCATCAGCGCCCGTTCCACGGTGGACTTGCTTTGCGCGAACTGGTCGCTGATGGCCCGCACGGGCGCAGGTTGGAGCAACGTCCCGCGTTCCAGGAGGTTTTCAATCGCGCGGGCATGCCCCCAAGCCAACACCGTGTTGACGGAACCGTGCTTGGCATGGAGGCGGTTGTAGGCCTCGTTGCCGATGGCGATGACACTGACCTGGCAACCCGGGGTTTCCCGGATGACACGATCGAGCTGGGCGATGCGGGCATCGCTGCCGACCGATTTGGAATCCCGGATTCCGGCGGTTTTCCATGCCTGAACGACCGCTGCGTTGACATAGACTGCGGCCACGCAGAGCGGCCCGAAGAAGTCGCCTTTTCCGGATTCGTCCACTCCGATCCGCGGATCCAACAAGCTCGGATCGAGCACGGTTTCGTAGCCCAGCGTCGCGCTGCCCAGGATCTCGGGTTCGAGGACGAACTCGACAAAGTCACGGGTCCCCTTCCCCTGCACGACCAGCTTGCCGCTGAGGTAAAGGGTGACGTTCACGTCTTTTTTCACACCGCTGACACGGGCGTATGGCACATCCCTGAGCTGGTAGCCGCCGGATCTGAGGTGGGCATCGAGGCGCGCTGCCTGGTCCGGGGTCAATGTCGCGGTGTGACTGGTCATCCGTGAACGTGGCGTCGGCCTGCCGCCGGATGTCGAGTCAGAACTGGCCCAGCCCCCTCCGCCGGGGCAGCCTAGGAGCATGGGCGCACGGAAAAAGGTCATCGGAACGGAGTCGGATCGGATCCCCCCCGTGTCCCGGGAGGTCGTGGAGAATCTGGTCCGATGGTTCGACCGGAATGCACGAGACCTGCCCTGGCGAAGAACCCGCGACCCGTATGCAGTGTGGATTTCGGAGGTGATGCTCCAGCAGACACAGGTGCAAACCGTGATCCCTTACTGGACCCGGTGGATGGAACGCTTGCCCGGAGTCCACGCCCTGGCCGGGGCGCCGCCGGAGTTGGTGCTGAAACTCTGGGAGGGGTTGGGCTACTACTCGCGAGCCCGCAACCTGCAAAAGGCGGCCTGCAAGATCGTCGATGAGCGGGACGGATGCTTCCCGAGAGACTCGGCCTCGCTGCTCGAGTTGCCCGGTGTCGGGCGCTACACGGCTGGCGCCGTCGCCTCGATCGCGTTGGATCAACCGGAACCGATCCTGGATGGCAACGTGATGCGGGTGCTCACCCGCCTGTGGGCGCTCGAGGGCGATCCCAGGACCGGAGCCTTGAATGTCCGGCTCTGGCAACTGGCCGCCGCGCTGGTCGGCGAGGCCCGGGCCGCCGACGACCTCGGCGAGCAACGCTGCTCCCGTCTCAATCAATCCTTGATGGAGTTGGGAGCCACCGTGTGCACACCCGGAACACAACCGGCCTGCGATCGTTGCCCGCTCTCCGACGCTTGCGAATCGCGTCGCCGGGGTTGCCCGGGGCGGTTCCCGGAGCTGCCGCCCCGCCCCACGATCGTCCCGCGATTCTTCGCCACCGCGATCCTGGAGCACCGGGGGCGTTTTCTCCTGCGACTGCGCGAAGACACCGAGGTGAACCGCGGATTCTGGGAGTTCCCCAACTGGGAGACGGGCGATTCCGCTCAGCCCGAGGCGGTGCTGAGCAGGCATCTGGGCGTGGCCGCGGTCCAGTGGACCCCTCTGCCGGACTTGCGCCACCACATCACCCGATACCGGATGATCCAGCGCATCCGCTATGCGCGGGTCGCACCATCATGCGAGCCGGAATCGGGGACGTGGCTGTGGGCCACGAAGAACGAGATGGAATCCCTGCCCCTCACCTCGGCCCATCGCAAGCTCGCCCGGCGCCTTTCCGAGACTTTCCGGGAAAGCCCGCAATTGTCATAGCGGACCGGCGGGGTCACTGTTGGCGGATACGTGAACGACGGACGACACATCGCCCCAGACCACCCGCACTTCTCGGGTTTCATCTTCAAGATCCAGGCCAACATGGATCCGAAGCACCGGGACCGCATCGCCTTCGTGCGCATCGTCAGCGGGAAGTTCGAGCGGGACATGACCGTGACCCACGTGCAGTCCGGCCGGAAAGTGCGACTGAGCTCGTCGCACAAGCTCTTCGGCAACGAGCGGGAGACCGTGGATGAAGCCTACCCGGGTGACATCATCGGCCTCGTGGGCCATGACGGGTTCGGCATCGGGGACACCCTCAGCACCGATCCGAAGATCCGCTTCGACGAGATCCCGCGGTTCACGCCCGAGGTGTTCGAGTACTTCCACAATCCCAACACGGCCAAGTTCAAGCAGTTCCGGCAAGGGCTCGACCAGTTGCTGCTCGAGGGCGTCGCGCAGGCCTTCAACCTGAAGGACACCGCCAGCCGGGTGCCGCTGCTGGCGGCCGTCGGCCCCCTGCAGTTCGAGGTGCTCCAGTACCGACTTGAGACCGAATACAACGCCGAGACCCGCCGCGAGAGCGCTCCCTTCACCGCGGTCCGATGGTTGCCCCAGGGAACGCCGACCGATTCGCTGGACGCCATTTCGCTGCCGACCGGAGCCAGGTTCGCCTTCGACATGGACTCCAACCCGGTGATCCTGTTCCCCAGCGAATGGTCCCTCGGGTATTTCGCCCAGAATCACCCCAATCTGCCGTTGACCTCGCTGGCGCCTCCGCGACAGCACGGCCGGTGAACCCCTCTTTCCTCCGTCGATCCCTCCATCGCAGACCCCATCGAGTCGCCTGATATGAGTTCCGCCACTGATTTCGCCTCACCGGCCATGCCTGATTCGACCGGCCACTTCGGGCCGTTCGGCGGGCGCTATGTGCCCGAGACCCTCGTCCACCCCCTCCAGCAACTGGAAGACGAGTACTGGCGCGCCCAGCAAGACCCGGAGTTCCAACGGGAGCTCGACTACTACCTCCGGGAGTTCGTGGGACGACCGACGCCGCTGTACTTCGCCGAGCGACTGACCCGGTCGCTCGGCGGAGCCAAGATCTACCTCAAGCGCGAGGATCTGCTCCACACCGGGGCCCACAAGATCAACAACGCCATGGGGCAAGTGCTCCTCGCCAAGCGGATGGGCAAGACCCGGATCATCGCCGAGACGGGGGCAGGCCAACACGGCGTGGCCACGGCCACCGTGTCCGCCATGTTCGGCATGAAGTGCGTGATCTACATGGGGGCGGTCGACTGCAAACGGCAGGAGTTGAACGTCTACCGGATGAAGATGCTCGGGGCCGAGGTGGTCCCCGTGAAGGCCGGGCAGCAGACCTTGAAGGAGGCGGTGAACGAGGCGATGCGAGACTGGGTCACGAACGTGCGCTCGACCCACTACATCCTCGGGACGGCCTACGGGGCGCATCCCTACCCCGTCATGGTCCGCAATTTCCACCGGGTCATCGGCGACGAGGCGCGCGCTCAGATCCTCGAGCGTGAACAGCGCCTGCCCGACCTGCTGATCGCTTGCGTCGGAGGCGGCTCCAACGCCATCGGGCTCTTCTACCCCTTCCTGAACGATCCGTCGGTCCGGATGCTGGGAGTCGAAGCCGGCGGCGAGGGTATCCAACCCGAGAAGCATGCCGCCCGGTTCCAGGGAGGTTCGCTGGGAGTCCTCCAGGGCACCCGGAGCTACATCCTGCAAGACGAGTTCGGGCAGATCCAACTCACCCACAGCGTGAGCGCCGGTCTCGACTATGCCGCCGTCGGCCCCGAACATGCCTGGCTGAAGGACCAGAACCGGGTGGAATACGGCTACGCCACCGACACGGAGGCGCTCGACGCGTTCCTGCGCCTGGCCAAGCTCGAAGGCATCATTCCGGCACTGGAAAGCTCCCATGCCGTGGCGGGCGCCATCCAGCGGGCCCCGAAGATGCCCAAGGATGCGGTGATCGTGATCAACCTCTCCGGTCGCGGCGACAAAGACGTGATGCAGGCGGCGCAGAAGCTGGGCATCCGGATGCCGGACTGAGCCACCGCTGCCGGACCCGGTTCGAAACACGGGCGCTCGAGCGCGTGGGCCTCGAGCGCGGAAATGCGGCGAAGCGATGCCGGGGGAGGAATGGCTCTCGGACCGCAAGCGCCCCGACGGGCTCCGCGGGCTCGCACCCGCCAGGAGGTTACTCGGGGGCTCCGCCCTCGCGTCGGCCCAACAGGGCCTGGGGATCAGGCTTCGGGATGAGCGCGGTGCGTTCTCGCAGCATCTGGGCCCGGAAGAGGTCCCGCTCGTCCGAACCGAGCTTCTCGCGGAGCGGGTGCGCCAATTGCAGGTGGGCCGGCTGGCTGCGGAGAAACAATTCGTCGGTCAAAGACTTCGGAGTCTTGCCGAAAACACCCAGATCCACTCCGAGGCGCAGGAAGCTGATGAGGTTCATCGCCTCCTTGGACGAAATGCTCCAACTGTTGCCGAGCACGCCGTAGGCCCTGCCGATGTGGTTGAGCAACACGGCCGGCTTCTTCTCCATCTGGGAAAGACGGGCGTTCTCCTCGTGCTCGATGATCTGGAGCAGGACCTTGTTGATACGCTCGACGATGTCGCTCTCCGGTTCGCCCAAGGTCATCTGGTTGGAGACCTGGAACACGTTCCCGAGCGCCTCGGTCCCCTCGCCATAAAGCCCGCGCACGGCCAGGCCCAGCTTGTTGACGGCCTGGATGATCTGGTTGATCTGCTCGGCCAGCACGAGTCCGGGGAGATGCAGCATGGCACTGACGCGGATGCCGGTGCCGAGGTTGGTGGGGCAGGCGGTCAGGAACCCGTAACGCTCGGTGAAGGCGAATTCGACCTTCTCTTGCAGGGCCGTGTCGACCGCATCGATGGCCATCCATGCTTGGCGCAGTTGAAGCCCGGGGCGAAGGGCCTGCATGCGCAGATGATCCTCTTCGTTGACCATCACGCAGACGTTCTCCTCCCGGTTCAGCACGATGCCGCTCCCGGCGTTCTTGGCCGCGTGCTCACGACTGATGAGGTGACGCTCCACAAGCACCTGCTTGTCGAGGGCGGGCAGCTTGTCCATGGACTCGGCGAAGGTCTCTTCGCCCAGTTGGGGCAAGGCCTTGACCGCCGGCATCAGCGTCTCGAAGGCCTTGATCCGCTCGGCCTTCTTCGAGTGGCTGGGAAAGGGCACGGTCCGCAGGTTCCGGGCAAGTCGCACCCGGCTGGAGAGCACGATCTTGTCGTGAGGGCCGCTGCGCAGGCAGGCCTCGGAGGCGGGGACCAGGAAATCGAGGATGCTCATGTCGGAGGGATCATTCGTCGGCCTTGAAAGCCTTGATTTCGTCGCGCAACCGGGCCGCTGATTCGAAGTCTTCCTGGGCGATGGCAGCCTGGAGGTCGCGATTCAAGCGCTGGAGCTTCTGGGCACCGGCCAAGGCGCTCTTGAGACCCGCAGGCACCTTGCCTCGATGGCGTATGTCCTTGTGCATGGTCTTGAGGACCGAATCGAGACCGTCCGAGAAGATGTCGTAGCAGTGGGCGCATCCGAGTCGGCCGCTTTTCTTGAAATCGGCCTGGGTGTACCCGCACTGGTCGCACGACAATGCCCCCACCGCCTCCGATGCCTCCTCCATCTTCTGAGCGGCGCCCAGACCCAGGAGATGATCGGCGATGGCGAAGGCGGCCGGGTCGTTGTAGTTCTTCTCCTTCGCACATGCGGCGCAGGCATCGACCTTCTTGACCTTGTTGTCGGCGATCTCGGTCACGTGGACCGTCGCCTCCTTCGACTTGCAGAACTGGCACACCATAGTTTGCGGGGCAGATATCGATGCAGGAAGCCTCGGAGTCAAGATGAGGAGCCAGCCCCTCACCCGTCGGAGACGGGAAACGGAATTACCAGCGGAACCATCCCGGAGAGGTCTCGGCGACAGTGGACCGTCACGGGCAACATGCCCGAACCACCCGCCCCCTCGTCAGGCGGCGGAGGAGGCCGATGCCTGGCGGCGCGGACGCAGGAGGATGACCTTCTTGTCGCTGCCGTCCACTTCGACACTGTGGGTCTCGATGTCCGGATCGGACTTGAGAGCCTGATGGACGATGCGACGGTCGTAGGCGTTCATGGGCTCCATCTCCATGATGTCTCCGTAGCGCCGGACCTTGTCGGCCAACTCGACGGCCCGCTTGGCCAACTGCTCACGCGCTTCCCGGCGATAACCGCCCACGTCGAGCATGACCCGGGGAACCGAATCGTCTCCCTTGTGCAGGATGCGGTTGAGCAGGTACTGGATCTCCCCCAGCGTCTGGCCTTGCCGGCCGATCAGGCGGTTGGGCTCGTCGGTCTGGATGTCCAGCAGGAGCATGTCCTCGTAGTTCTGCTCGGTGACCGTGGCCTCGAAACCGAGGGTCTTGAGCATCTGGCAGAGGGTGTCTTTGGCACTCATGGAAAATCAGGCGGATCACTTCCGACGTCCGGGCGGGACAGGGGCGACGACCGTGGCTCCGGTTCCCGCTTCCGGCCCTTCATTCGATTTGGTGATCTTGGTCTGCAGGATGGTCATCAAATTCTGGGTAGTCCAGTACAGCGTCAGACCGGCGGAGTAGTTGTAGAACAACACTCCGAAGAAAACCGGCATGTACTTGAGCATCTTCTGCTGCGCCGGGTCCATCTGGGGAGACACCGGTGTCAGGGTGGACTGCCACCAGGCCGTGGCCAGATACAGCAAAGGCATGATGTTCAGCGGCAGACCGATCCCCGGGATGCCGAGCAGCGGGATGAAGCCCATGCCCGGAACGACGTAGACGCTGTCCGGGCGGGAGAGGTCGCAGCACCAGAGAAAGCTCTCACCCCGCAGCTCGATCGCGGTCCGGAGCATGAAGAAGAAGCCGATGAACACGGGGAAGGTCAACAGGAGCGGAAGACATCCGGCCATGGGATTGATCCGGTGCTCCTTCATGAACTCCATGGTCTTCTGGTTCATCTTGGCCGGGTCGTTCTTGTACTTCTCCCGGATGGCGTTCATCTGCGGCTGAAGCGTGGACATGCGCTTCATCGAGCGGGTGCTGGCGTTGGTCAGTGGCCAGAAGGCGAGCTTGATGAGGATGGTCAGCACGACGATCGACGCGCCGTAGGAGGGGATCAGCGAATGGACCGCATTGAGCAACAGGAGCAAGGCCTTGGCGCAGAATCCCGTGATGCCCGTGAAGTCCATCACCAGGTCGAGCTGCTTCTCGCTGGTCTTGAGCTGACGGTATTCCTTGGGACCGGCGTAGATCGTGTGACGGCGCACGACCTTCTGACCGGGCTGCAGCGTCTGAGCGGGGTAGGTCAGGCTCGTGTGATGGGCGCGGGGAGCCGGATTGAGCCGGCCATCGGCGGCCAATTCGGCGGCCGAGGGCTGGGGCAGCGCCACGTCCACCACCCGGACCCCGGCCGGTGACAGGTCGGGCTGGACGATGAGCGCGAAGAACTGATTGTGGACGGCGGCCCAGACCACGTTGCTGCTGCCACCGGTGAACTCGGTCCGCGGGGTGCTGATGGTCGAGCAACCCAGCGTGGCGTTGGCGAACCAGGCCTTGTTGATCTGCTCGGCCTTCTCGCCATTGAACCAGTAGGCCCCCTGGACCTCGGCCGGGTCATGGCGATCCATCGGCGTCGCCGCTCCGACCACATATTCGTGGGGCGGGACCGACACCGCAGAGGTGCCACGGTTCTCCACCGTCACGATCGTTTCGAAGAAGTATCCGTTGGACAGGACCCAGTCCTGGGACACCAGCAAGCCGTTCTGGAGCGTCTTCTCGGCGTGGACCCCGGAGGAGGTCTTGCGGAGGGTGAAGAGCCCGTCACCCGTCAGCGGACCGGCTCCCAGGGTCAATGCCGGGAGCGGCGCGAAGCGGTTCAAGGCGGAAGGAACACCCTTGGCCGCCGTGTCGCGGCAGTCCACCGACGCAGGATATTTCTTCAGCTCGATCAACCGGGCACCACCACCATGGGAGGTGAAGGTCAGTCGCAGGAGGTCGTTCTCAAGGATCACCGACTCTTCGGTGGCCTGGAAAGTGGGGACCGCCAGCGGGCCGGCCGGCAGGGCCGGAGCCGCCTGGGTGGTGCTGACGGGCGGGGCGTTGACCTTCGCCGAAGGGGCATTGCTGGTGGCCGGAGCAACGGCCACAGGGCGGGCCCCCGTCGGGGTGGGCCAGATGAAATCGGCCACATACTTGAGGCCCACCATTCCGGCGAGGCATACGGCGAGAAACGCGAAACCTTTTCGATCCATGGTCTAGTTGGAGAAATTGAGAGAACGAGCTGCTGAATCGGGCACCGGCCTGGACGCGGGAAGCTCCGGCACAGGATCGTGACCGCATCCACCCCAGGGATGGCAGCGGCAGATCCGTGCGATGGCCAAGGTGCTCCCCCGACAGGCACCATGCCGCGCGATCGCCTCGAAGGCGTAGGACGAACAAGAGGGCACGAACCGACAGGCGGCACCCGGACCCAACAGGAACCGTTTCATCGGGGACCCGACCCAGCGGTAGAGGCGAACGAGGAGCAACAGGGACTGTTGAACCGGATTCATGGGGTCGGCGTCGGAGGTTTGCGGAGCTTGGCTCGCGAGAGCGCCCGAAGGTAATCTCTGCGGACCGTTTCCAAACCGGTGTCAGCGATGGAATGCCGCGCCACGAGCACCATCGAGACCGGTTGGGTCATCTCGTGCTGGTGCTGGCGGAAGACCTCGCGCAAGAGCCGCCGGGCGCGGGACCGTGTGACCGATGATCCGACCTTGCGGCTGGTGACGACCCCCAACCGCAACTCCTTCGAGGGGATCCAGTTGAGGATGAGGGTGCCGCAGATCTCGCGGCGCCCCTCTTCCTTCAGCCGGGCGAAATCGCCGGAACGTTGGATCCGGCGACGTCTCGGAAAATCTAGCCGCAGCGGCGGATTCATTGCGGCTGGGAGTGACGTGGGCAAGGACAGGGGGTGGGCGAACCACCCCGAGGACCTCACACCGGAGTCAGGCGCCGACGGCCCACGCGGCGGCGGTTGTTGAGGATGGCACGGCCGCTCTTGGTGGCCGTGCGGGCACGGAATCCGTGTTGGCGCTGACGGCGGATTTTCGACGGTTGGTACTGACGTTTCATCGCTGTGGTTCCGCCGACTTTCTGGCCCGCGGAGCCGCGCACCTTAGCCAGTGGACGATCCGAGTCAAGCACCTGAGAGGCCCACGATGCGCTTTGAG
>CAYLTF010000007.1:0-57136 GCA_964386625.1 uncultured Akkermansia sp.
TTTAAGCGGGTCGGACCCCGGGCCGGCAAGGGGAACTCGGACGAGATGCCAGAGATGCCCGCAGATCGCTCCCCCAAGGCAAGGCTGCTGGCTTTTCGGGGACCGATGGCCCCACACTGGGAAGCATGAACGTGTTCGTCACCGGCGGTGCCGGGTACATCGGATCGGTCTGCGTCGAGGAACTCCTGGAGGCCGGGCATTCGGTCACGGTGTTCGACAACCTCTCCGAGGGCCACCGCTCCGCCGTGGATCCGCGGGCCACGTTCATCGCGGGCGACTTCAGCGACCGCGCCCTCATCGACTCGGTCATCGCCCGGGTGAAGCCCGAGGCCGTGATCCACTTCGCCGCCCATGCGCTGGTGGGCGAATCGATGACCAACCCGTCGAAGTATTTCCGCAACAACGTCGCCTCGGGCATCAACCTGCTCGACGCCTGCGTGGCCCACGGGGTGCGGAAGTTCGTCTTCAGCTCCACCTGCGCCACCTATGGCATCCCGGAGAAGATGCCCATGGACGAGAGCCTGCCGCAGCGGCCGGTCAATCCGTACGGCGAGTCCAAGCTGATGTTCGAGCGCATCCTGTCGTGGTACCGCGACCTGCACGGGCTGGAGTTCGTGGCCTTCCGGTACTTCAACGCGGCCGGAGCCAGTGCCCGCTTCGGCGAGCACCACCGCATCGAGACGCACCTCATCCCCAACGTGCTCAAGGTGGCCCTGGGCCAGAAGTCCCAGGTCGACATCTACGGCACCGACTACCCGACGCCCGACGGCACCTGCATCCGCGACTACATCCACATCGCCGACCTCGCGCAGGCGCACATCCAGGCGCTGGCCCCGGGAAAGCAGGGGTTCTTCAACCTGGGCAACGGTTCGGGCTTCTCGGTGCGCGAAGTGATCGAGGCCTGCCGCAGGATCTCCGGCCGCCCGATCGCGGTGGTCGAGAAGGACCGCCGCCCGGGCGATCCGCCCCGCCTGGTCGCCGCCGCGCAGAAGGCCGCCACCGAACTGGGCTGGAAGCCGCGGTATCCCCATCTCGACCAGATCGTCCAGACGGCCTGGGACTGGCACGTGAAGCACCCGGACGGTTATCCGGACTGAGCCGGAACGATTCCAGGACACCTGAAGCCATGAGCACCCGCCTGAACCCGTCCCGCATCCTGGCTTGCTTGGCCCTCTTGGCTTGCCTGCTCGCGGTACGGGCCGCGGACCCGCTTCCGACGCAACCCCGACGCCTGGCGGGCAGCCGGCCCAACATCGTCTTCATCATGAGCGACGATCAGGGCTATGGAGAGATGTCGTGCCATGGGAACCCGATCCTGCGGACCCCGCACCTCGACCGGCTGCATGCACAGAGTCTGCGATTCACGCAGTACCACGTCAGCCCGACCTGCGCACCCACGCGGTCCGCACTGTTGACCGGCCGTCACGAATTCCGCAACGGGGTCACCCACACCATCTTCGAGCGCGAGCGGCTGCGTCTCGACGCAGTGACCCTGGCCGACGTGCTGCGGGCGGCAGGCTACACCACCGGCATCTTCGGCAAATGGCACCTGGGCGATGAAGACGACCACCTGCCCGAACGACGCGGTTTCGACCGGGTGCTCATCCACGGGGGTGGCGGCATCGGGCAGACCTTCCCCGGCAGCTGCGGCGACGCGCCCGACAACCGGTACCACGACCCGGCGCTGTGGAACGGCCGCGCCTTCGAGAAGACGCGCGGCTACTGCACCGACGTCTTCTTCGACCGGGCCGGCGACTGGATGGCCGAGGCCGGGGCGAGCGGGAAGCCCTTCTTCGCCATGGTGACGCCCAATGCGCCCCACGACCCCTTCGTCATCCCGTCGGAGGACTGGGCCGCGCCCTACCGGGATCGCGGGCTGTCCACCAACGCCATCGCCTACTATTCGATGATCGCCCACCTGGATGCGGCGCTGGGACGGCTGCTGGCCCGCATCGACGCGCAGCCCTGGGGCCGCGACACGCTGGTGATCTTCCAGACCGACAACGGCCATTCGGTGGACGGGATCTTCAACGCCGGCATGCGCGGCGTGAAAGGCACCCCCTACGAGGGCGGCATCCGCGTGCCCGCGTTCTGGCGCTGGCCCGGCCGCCTGCCCGCCGGCACCGACTGCGCGGCGCTCACCGCCCATGTCGACGTCTTCCCGACCCTCGCCACCTTGGCCGGGGCGGATCTCTCCGGGCTTCGCGGCCAGGTCGAGGGCCGTTCGCTGATGCCTTTGCTCGAGGACCCGAAGGCCCCCTGGGCGGACCGATTGCTGGTGACCCACTTCGGCCGCTGGGAATACGGTGAATCGGCGGCCGCTCGGTACCGGCTCTGTGCGATCCGCGACGCGCGCTACAAGCTGGTGAACCACCGCGAGCTCTACGACCTCCAGGCCGATCCGGGCGAACGCCAGGACCTCGCGGAGCGCCATCCCGAGGTCGTGTCCCGTCTTCGCGCGGCCTACGATGCCTGGTGGACCGAGGTGCTGCCCGAGACCGAGGCCAACGACCGGGCCCTGGGCACCTACCTCAATCCCTTCAAGCAGCGCTACTGGGACCAGTTCGACCTGCCTCGCGATCCGGAGCTCGTGAACCGCATGGACCCGGTCTGGAAATTTGTGCGTCCCCGGCCCCGGTGACACTGTGGAGACCATGAAGCGCGAACCGCCCCGCGAAGGACTTCTTGGGATTCCATGCGCCGGAATCCTCGCGGCCTCGGCTTTCCTCGGCGTCGCCGCGACGACCCGCGCGGCGGAGTGGGAACCGGACCTCGGATCGGCCGTCCACCGCTACTTCGAACGGACACCCCGGGACCGCTTCAGCCGCCGCATCACCGACCTGGCCGAGGGCCGGATTCCGCTGGACCGCTCGGGCGAGCGGGCCTTCCTCCGGAGTCTGCTGCGGGCGTTGGAGATCCCCGAGTCGTCACAGCTGCTGGTCTTCTCCAACACCAGCCTGCAACTGAGCCTGATCCACCCGGGCAATCCCCGCGCGCTCTACTTCAGCGACGATCTGTACCTGGGCTACGTGCCGGGCGGGAAGATCGAGGTGGCGACGATCGATGCCGAACTCGGGGCGGTCTTCTACATCTTCGACATCCCCCGTGACGGGTCCCGGGTGGTGGTGGAACGGGCGCGGCGCTGTATGAACTGCCACGCCAACGAAGACACGTTGCGGGTGCCGGGATTGTCGGTGAAGTCGGTGGCCCCGAACCCGGGCGGCGGCAGCCTGGATACGTTCCACCCGGGCCGATCGGGCCATGGGGTGCCGCTCTCCGAGCGCTTCGGCGGCTGGTACGTGACGGGCACCGCTGGTTTCGATGGACACTGGGGCAACCGGATGGGTCGGCTGCACCAGGGCGAACTGAGCGCGACACCGCTGGAGCCGGGAACACGGTTCTCCTTCGATCGCTATCCCGTGGCCACGAGCGATCTGCTGGCCCACCTGCTTCACGAGCATCAGGTGGGCGGGGTGAATCGGTTGATCCGGGCGCAGTACCGCTTCCGGGAATTGCGGCACGGCAATGCAGGTTCCCTGCCGCTGTCGCTGCCACCGGAGGTCGAATCGGAACTCACCGACCTGGTGGGCTACCTGCTCTTCGCGGACGAGGCCCCGCTGCCACCCTCGGGTCTTCCGGGAGATCCGGCCTTCCGCGAGGCGTTCTCACGGAACCGGAAGCCCGTCGGAGGGCGTTCGCTCAAGGACCTGGATCTGCGGACACGGTTGCTGAGGTTCCGGTGCAGCTATCTGGTGCACACGCCCTTCTTCGACGGCCTCGACCCCGACCTGCGGCGTCGGCTCCTGGGCGATCTGGACCAGGCGCTGGCCGAGGCGCTGGGCTCGGCATCCGCGTCCGGGGCCGATCCGGTAAAACGCAACGCGGCCTCGCGCCACCTGGGTGGCGACGAGGCCGCAGCGATCCGGCAGATCCTCAGGGCGACCGTGCCGGGCTATCCCGGCGGGGCGACCTGAGTGTGGCGGACGGGGCTGATCAGTGCTTGGCCTTCTCGGTCTTCTCGCCGGCGGCCGTCCAGCCGGAGATACCGGCCGACATGTGCTTCACGTTCTTGTAGCCCAGCTTCTCGGCGGCCTCGGCGGCGGCCTTGTAGGCCTTGCAGCGCGGCCCGCCGCAGTAGGCGACGATCAGCGTGGACTTGTCGGCGGGCAACGCCTTGGCGAAGTCCTTCTCGATGGCGTCGAAGTCCAAGGCTCCGGGCACGTGCGCCTTGGCGTAGGACTCGGTGCCATTCACATCGATGAACACGGCCTTCTTGGAGGCGACGAGCGCCTTGACCTCCTTGATGCTGATGTCGGGGAACTCCCCGGCGAAGACCGAGGCGGACAGGAACAGGGACGCGGCGAGAGCGAGGATTTTCTTCATAGCTGTTCGAAGGTCGGTCGGAACCGTTCACAGGCAAGCAGAAAGTCTCGACCCGTTCGTGCGGGATGATCTGCTGTGGAGAAACCGTTTCCCAGGACCGCTCACGACCATGCGACGCTTCATCCCAGTCTGGTTCCGCTGCCTGGCGACCGCGCTGACGATGGGCTGCATCCGGGTCTGCGAGGCGGCCGAGGCCCGCCCCTCCGATACCGCATCCCCCGCACACTGGGCCTTCGAGCCCTTGAGCCGGGCCGAGCCCCCCAGGCCCCGCGCCGCCCACCGGGCGAGGACCTTCCCGGACCTGTGGATCCTGGAAGGCCTCGAACGGGCGGGCCTCGAGCCCTCGCCCGAGGCCGATCGCATCGCCTGGTTGCGGCGGGTGCATTTCGACCTGACCGGCCTGCCGCCCACCCCGGAAGCGGTGGCAGCCTTCCGCGACGACCGCCGTCCCGATGCCCACGAGCGGGTGGTGGAGGCGCTGCTGCAATCTCCGGCCCACGGCGAACGCTGGGGCCAGCACTGGCTGGACGTGGTGCGCTATGCCGACACCCACGGCTTCGAGGTCAACACCGAGCGCCCCAACGCCTGGCCCTACCGCGACCACGTGATCCGGGCCTTCGACGCCGACACGGCGTTTCCCCAGTTCCTCCGCGAACAGCTCGTCGGCGACCAGCTGGGCCGGGATGCCGCCACGGGTTTCCTGGTCACGGCGTCGGTGCTGCTGCCCGGCCAGATCGGGGCCGACGACGTCTCGAAGCGCCTGGCCCGCCAGGACGCGCTCGACGAGATCGTGGTCAACACCTCGCAGGCCTTCCTCGGCCTGACCGTCGGGTGCGCCCGCTGCCACGACCACAAGTTCGATCCGATCACCGCGCGGGATTACTTCGGGATGCAGGCCTTCTTCGCGGGCGTGGAGTACGGCGACCGGGAATTGCGCGATCCCGAGTCCGAGTCCCGACGCGCGGACATCGTCCGGTGGAGACAGCGGAAGGCCGTGCTCGAGGCGGAGCTGTCGCGCATCGAGCCGCTGGCCCGGCCGGGAACGCCCTCCGGATCCGACCCGACCCGACCCGCGGTCAAGGCCCGGGGAAACTCCGACCGCTTCCCGCCGGTCACCACCCGACGGGTACGCTTCACGGTGCTGGCCACCAACTCCCTGGAACCCTGCATCGACGAGCTCGAGGTCTGGGACCTTGAGGCGCGCAATGTGGCGCTGGCCTCCACCGGCACCACGGTGCGCTCGTCGGGTGACACCACGGTGGAGAACCGCCATGAGCTGCGCTTCATCCACGACGGGGTCCACGGCAACTCGCACAGTTGGATGTCGAACGAGCAGGGGCGCGGCTGGGTGGTGCTCGAGTTCCCGGAACCGCGACGCATCGACCGGGTCACCTGGGCGCGCGATCGCGAGGGCGAGTTTTCGGATCGCCTCGCCACGGCCTATCGGATCGAGGTGGGCACCGACGCCGGAGGTTGGACGGCCGTGGCCGACGCCGGCGACCGGAAGGCCTTCGAGGGCAGGAACCCGACCTCCGACGAATGGGAGATGCCGCTGGCGGGATTGGAACCCCACGTGCGCGACCGGGCCCGGTCGCTGTTGGACGAACGGGTCGGGCTGGAGCGCGCGATCGCCGGGGCGGTGGCCTCGCAGCAGGCCTTCGCGGGAATCTTCCGCCAGCCCGACCGGATCCACCTGCTGCGGCGTGGCGATCCGGAGCAGCCCGGACCCGAGGTGATCCCGGCGGTCCCGGAGGTGTTGGGCTCCCTGAGATTGCCCGCCGACACCCCGGAGCCGCAGCGACGCCGCGCACTGGCCGAGTGGCTGGCCCGACCCGAACAGGCGCTCGTGGCGCGGGTCATGGTCAACCGGATCTGGCAGGGGCATTTCGGCACGGGCCTCGTGGATACCCCCAACGACTTCGGGCGCATGGGTGGGCGGCCCTCCCACCCGGAACTGCTCGATCGGCTGGCCCGCGAGCTCGTGGAGCAGGGAGGGTCGTTCAAGCACCTGCACCGGCTCATCGTCCTGTCGGCGACCTACCGGCAATCCTCGGCCCATCGCCCGGAGGCGGCGGCCCGGGACGCCGACGGGCGGCTGCTCTGGCGCTACCCGCCTCGGCGCCTCGATTCGGAGCCGATCCGCGACTCCATGCTCGCCGTGTCCGGCGAATTGGACCGGCAACGCTGGGGTCGGGGCTTCGACCTCTTCGACCAGCGGGGCGGGCTCAGCGGCTTCAAGCCGGTCGAATCGTTCCCGCCGGGCGGCCTGCGACGCATGATCTACGCCCACAAGGTGCGCCGCGAACCGGAGGCGGTCTTCGGGGCCTTCGATTGCCCGGACGCCGGCCAGAGCACCGCCCGACGCCGGGAATCGACGACCCCCATCCAGGCACTGAACCTGTGGAACAGCCGCTTCACCCTGGAACGGGCCGCGGCCTTCGCCCAACGGGTGCGCCAGGAGACCGCAAGGCGGACCGCCGGGGCCGATGCGGCCGGTCAGGTCCAGCGGGCCTTCCTGCTGGCCTTGTCGCGCAGGGCGACCCCGGACGAGGAGCGGGAGGCGCTGGAGGCCGTGCGGACCCATGGCCTCGAGGCCCTGTGCCGCGCGCTCTTCAACAGCAACGAATTCCTCTTCATCCCATGAGCCACGGCGTCGAATCGCTCTCCATCCAGGGACAGGACCTGCTCGACCGACGGGGATTCCTCGGCCGCAGCGCCACCGCGCTGGGATCGGTGGCCCTGACCCACCTGCTCGGACGCGAGGGCCTGCTGGCCGCCCCGACCTTCGGTGCAGCACTCCCGGCCGACCCGGCCCATCCCTACCGTCCGCGCGCGCCCCATTTCCCGCCGAAGGCGCGCAATGTCATCGTGATCTTCTGCGCCGGTGCGGTGAGCCAGCTGGAGACCTGGGACCACAAGCCGGAGCTCCACCGCTGGGACGACAAGCCCATGCCGGGCGGACCGGCCGTCACCTTCCAGGGACCGGCCGGCAATCTCGCCCGACCCCAGTACGCGTTTCGTCCGCGCGGCCAGACCGGAAAGATGGTCTCGGACCTGATCCCGCACCTGGCGGAACTGACCGATGACATCGCCTTCGTCCATTCGCTCACCAGCAAGAGCAACACCCACGGGCCGGCCGAGAACTTCCTCTCCACCGGCTTCGCACTGGACGGGTTCCCGAGCATCGGGTCGTGGATCGGCTACGCCCTGGGGACAGACAACCAGGACCTGCCGGCCTTCGTCTCGCTGCTCGACCCGCGCGGGGTGCCGCAGAACGGGTCGAACAACTGGGGCTCGGGCTTCCTCCCGGCGACCTTCCAGGGCACGACCTGGAGCGCGCAGAACCCCGTGCGCCACCTCTCGGCCCCGGGCGTCGGCAAGGAGGCCGACGAGGCGGCCCGTCGACTGCTGGGGCGCTTGAACCAGCGCCACCTCGAGCAGCACCCCGGCGACGAACGCCTGGCCGCACGGATCGCCAGCTACGAACTGGCGGCACGGATGCAGCTCAGCGTGCCGGAGATCAGCGACCTCTCGAGCGAGCCGGCCCATGTGCTCCGCGACTACGGTGCCGATGACACGCGCAACCCGATCAAGGCGGGCTTCGCCAAGAACTGCATCCTCGCACGCCGGCTCGTCGAGCGGGGCGTGCGCTTCGTGCAGCTCTTCAACGGCGCCTACGCCAGCGGGGGCGAGCTGAACTGGGACGGGCACAACAAGCTCAAGGAACAGTACGACCGCCACGCGGCCATCCTCGACCAGCCGGCCGCGGCCCTCATCCGCGACCTCGGGCGGCGCGGCCTCCTGGAAAACACGCTGGTGGTCTGGTGCACCGAGTTCGGGCGCATGCCGTTCTTCCAGAAGGGGGCCCAGGGGCGGGACCACAATCCGGACGGGTTCACCTGCTGGATGACCGGGGCCGGGATCCGCAAGGGCGTGAGCCACGGTGTGACCGACGAACTGGGACGGGCCGCCGTGAAGGACATCCATCCGCTGTACGATTTCAACGCCACGATCCTGCACCTGCTCGGGCTCGACCACGAACGGCTGACCTTCCAGCACAATGGCGTCCAACGCCGCCTGACCAATGTCGAGGGGCAGGTGATCCGGGAGATCCTGGCCTGAGAGGCGGTGCCCGGAACCGGCCTGCGGGGCGGGTCCTTCCTTGCCTTGGAAGCGGTTCGGGCCTACCGATCTGACTCACAGACCCCGGTGGCCTCGGCAGGACCGGTCCCACGATCCCTCCGATCCCGGGTCCGTGCCTCCTACCGCATGTCCCAACTCATCGATACCCCGGCCCCGTGGTGGCAGGTGATGGTCATCGGCCGCAACCCCCGGACCACCCTGGTGCGTCTGGCCATCACGCTGGTGCTGGTGTTCATCGGATTCCGGGTTTCCATCCAGCCGATCCGGGTCCAGGGCATCAGCATGCAGCCCACCTATCAGGACGGGCAGCGGCGTTTCCTCAACAAGCTGGCGTACCGGTTCGCCCCGCCCCAGCGCGGCGATGTGATCGGCATCCGGGAGGCGGGCAAACAGGTCCTCCTGCTCAAACGGGTGATCGGCTTGCCGGGCGAGCGGTTGCGCATCGTGCAGGGAACCGTGCTGATCAACGGCGAGCCGCTCGAGGAGCCTTACCTGTTGCCGCCGACCAACGGGGTCCGCAACCCCGCCCGCTGGAACGTCTCCGAGGTGCGGCTGGAGGCGGGCGACCACTATGTCATCGGTGACAACCGTTCCATGCGCCAGGACGACCACTATTTCGGGATCGTCAGCCAGGATCGCATCGTGGGCCGCCTGATGAGCCCATGAATCCAAGCCTTCGCAAGACCCTGGTCGGGATCGTGGTGACGGGCCTCATGGCCCTGGGGATCTGGTGGATCGTGCCGTCGGAAGAGCAGCGCATCCGGACGGTGCTCGAAGAGGCGCGTGCCTCGGTCTCCTCCGGGGGGAAGGGCGGTGACGGTCTGGCCCTGCTGGCTCGGGTGGGGCAATTGACCCGATGCCTGACCCGGGATGTGGAGATCCAGGTGGACGTCTTCGGCGGGTTGGCCGGCAACCTGAGCGGCGTGGACGAGGTGCGGGCGGCCGCGGCCGGGCTGGCCCAGCAATTCCCGGCGCTGGACGTCAGGCTGAGCGAGGTGCAGATCACCCTCCTCGAACCGACCGCGGCCCGGGCAACGCTGGTGGCCTCCATCGACACCGGTTCGCGCAATGGTCAGGCCGCCCAGGAGTTCGAGCTGCGGTTCCGGAAGTGGGAGGGGCGCTGGTACATCTCGAAGGTTTCCACGGTTCGGGCCCTGCGGGCGCGTTGAACGCGACGATCGCCGGTCGGCCCGGGAGAGTCCCAGGGCTCCGCGCGGGTCAAACCCTTGCTGACATCCCTGGTCGGACCGGTACGCTCCCGGTCCATGAAGACGCTGCTCATCTTCGCCTGCCTGGGTCTTTCCATCGGCGGAGGCCACATCTGGGCCATCGCCCTCAATTTCCATCTGCCGGTGTTCCTCTCCGTCATCGGCGCGGTCGCCACGGTGACCGGCGGACTGCTGGCCGGGCTGATCGGCGCGTCCGACGAGATCGAGGGCTGACCGAACCCCGGAGGCGCCAGGTGGAGGATCGAGAAACGCAAGCCGTTCGCCTCTTCGATCGAGCGCTGCTCAGCGGGAGCCCTTGAGCAACTGGCGTAGCGTCGCGCGCGGGTCGGCCACCAGTTCGGGGGTGACCTCGAAGGCACGGACCCGGCTGGACGGCAACGCGAACTTCAGTTCCCGGAACACCCGCTCGCAGACCGTCATCAGGCCGCGGGCTCCGGTGTTCTCCTGGTCGGCCATGCGGGCCAGGCTCTTCAGGCCCGCGTCGGTGAACTTCACCTCGATGCCGTAGGCGGCGAAGGCCCGCTCGTACTGGTGGATCAGGCTGCTCTCGCTCTTGCGCAGCACATCGAAGAGATCGTCGGCGTCCAGACCATGGCAGGCCACCCGCACCGGCAGCCGGCCGACGAACTCGGGCTCCAGACCGTACTGGATGAAGTCGCTGGTCATGGCCTGGGAGAACAACTCGTCGGTGTTCATGCGGGAGACCTTCGAGGCCGGCCACTTCGGGTCCGACGACCCGCTGGCCGCGGCGGTCAGCAACCGCGAACGGATGCGCTGGTCCAATCCGGCGAAGGCACCGCTGACGATGAAGAGGATGTGCCGGGTGTTGATGGTCTCGGGCTGGGCGGCCCCGTTGCCCCGCATCGCCGACATCGCGCTCTGGATCTGCGCGTTCATGTCGTTGGGTGACACCACCGGAACGTCGCCGTCCTCCATCAGCTTGAGCAGGTTGGTCTGGACCCCGCGACCGGAGACATCGCGACCGCCGCTCTCGCCGCGGGTGGCCAGCTTGTCCACCTCGTCGAGGTAGATGATCCCGTGTTCGGCGCGCTTCACGTTGCCTCCGGCACGACGGACCAGATCACGGACCAGGTCGTCGACGTCGCCGCCGACGTATCCTGTCTCGCTGAACTTGGTGGCATCGGCCTTCACGAACGGCACACCGATCAGTTCGGCCGCCGAACGGATCAGGTGCGTCTTGCCCACACCGGTCGGCCCGAGCAGCAGGACGTTCTGCTTCTGGTAGAACGGGGCCTCGACTCCCTCCCGGGTCATCCGCACATGTTGGAAGTGATCGCACAGCGCGACTCCCAGGACCTTCTTGGCCTCGGCCTGTCCGATGACGAAGCGGTCCAGGTGCCGGGCGATCTCACGAGGCTTGAGGTTGAAGGTGAACTGTTCCGACGCGGTGGCCGTGGCCGCGACGCCGGGCTTGCTCCAGGACTCGCGTGTCTCGGACTCCTCGGCGGCCGGGGCGGAGCGGCGGCGGGTTCCCGCGGTCTTGGCCGAGCCTCGACGTTCGGCCGGCCCTTGGGCGACGGGTCCGAGCGCGCCGGGATGACCGGAGGGGGAGTTCGATGGGTTCTGGGGCATGGATGAAGGTCGTGCTGCGATGGCTGGCAGAAACGCGACGATGCAGCCAATCGCACAAAAACCAACCGGGATCTTTCTCCCCTCGAGGGAACCTCGTCCTGGATCGGGAGACTGGCGCCCGGCGATTGACCCGCGCGGGAATCGGGCAAGACTGGCCCCACGATGCCCCGCGAATCCGCGACGGCTCGGCGCCAACGCGTCGGAGCCCTGATGGACCGTCTCCGTGCCGCCTACCCGGAAGCCCACTGCGAGTTGCGCTTCTCCAATCCGCTGGAGTTGCTGGTGGCCACCATCTTGTCGGCCCAATGCACCGACAAGCAGGTGAACATCGTGACGGAATCGCTGTTCGAGAAGTACCGCTCGGCCCGCGACTACGCGGAGGCCGATCCGGAGGCCCTTGCCCACGACATCCGGCGCATCGGCCTGTTCCGCAACAAGGCCCGGAACATCCAGTCGTGCTGCCGGGTGCTCGTGGAGGAACATGGCGGAACGGTGCCGGCTTCGATGGAAGCCCTGATCGCCCTCGACGGGGTCGGCCGCAAGACAGCCAACGTCGTGCTGGGCAACGCCTTCGGCATCGATTCGGGGATCGTCGTCGACACCCATGTCGCCCGGTTGTCGCAACGGCTGAGGCTCACCACTCAGACCCATCCCGAGAAGATCGAGCAGGACCTGATGCAGTGGGTGGCCCGATCGGACTGGACACTCTTCAGCCATTGGCTCATCTGGCACGGCCGTCGTCGTTGCGGGGCCAGGTCCCCGGACTGCGGGGCCTGCGAGGTCCGCGATCTGTGCCCGTCGGCACCGAAGTGACGGAAACCATCCCGTCCGGCAGAGTGTCGATGCCCAGCCCCGGGCACCGCCCGGGTTCGGATGCTCCTTCCCGACTCGATTTACCCTCGTTCCCGCACCACGTTCCGGGCATCGTCATCGCCGATGACCAACGAGGAAGCACTCTCCCTGTTCCGTCAAACCGGCGCCCTGCTGGACGGGCACTTCATTCTCCGCAGCGGACTCCACAGCCGCCAGTTCTTCCAATGCGCTTTGGCGTTGCAGCAAATGCCACTGGTCGAGCGTTTCGGTGCCGCTCTCGCCGACAAGGTGCGCTCGCTCGGGATCGAGACCGTCATCGCGCCGGCCATGGGCGGATTGGTCATCGGTCAAGAGGTTGCCCGCCAGCTGCGGTGCCGGTTCATCTTCGCAGAGAAGGAGAACGGAGTCCTCGTGCTCCGGCGCGGATTCAAGATCCGCCCGGGCGAACGATGCCTGGTGGTCGAAGACGTGGTCACCAAGGGCGGCCGTGCCCTGGAGACGGTGCAGATCGTCCAGGGACTGCAAGGAACCGTCGCGGGTGTCGCAATGGTCGTCGACAGGTCCGATGGTCACCTGGACCTCGGAGTGCCTCTGATTCCCCTGATCCGGCTCGAGGTGGAGACCTTCGATCCGCAGTGCCTGCCGCCGGACCTGGCGGCGATTCCGGCGATCAAGCCGGGCAGCAAGTAGGGCCGGGGCATCGGCGGGCCATCGGGAGGATCGGCCCAGGAACGAAGGGCGTCTCCGTTGCGGCGATGAACGTCGGGTCAGAGGCTCGTCCGACCGAGGGTTCCCAGGACGGAATCGATCTGTTCGCGGAGAACGGCCAGCTGGCCCTCGCTCCAAAGCACATGATCCGCCCGTCGAAGTTTCTCAACCATGGGCAACTGGGCGGCCAAGCGCTGGTCGATCATCTGGTCGGACCACTGGCGCTGCCGGAGGCGCAGGCGCTGAGTCTTCTCAGAACAACCCAGGGCGATGATGGCCTGGAAATCGGCCTCGTATCCCTTTTCGTACAGCAGCGGAATCACCACGGCCGCCATGGGTTGGCGAAGCGAGGCGGTATCCCGGAGCCATGCGGTCCAGGCTTCACGGATCCTGGGATGAAGGATGGCCTCGAGACGCAATCGGGCGGAGTTGTCCTGGAACACCCATCGGGCCAGCGCGCTGCGGTCCAATTGTCGGTCCGCATCGAGAATACCCTCACCCAACGCCGAGACCATCTCCGCCAGAGCCGGCTGTCCCGGCGCCACCAGGTCTCGAGCGACGCGGTCTGTGTCGAGCACCGGGATTCCCAGGCCCGTCAAATACTGGGCAGTCTCGGATTTTCCCGCCCCGATGCCACCGGTGATTCCCAGGATGATCATGCAAAACAAAAACGCTGGAGGACCGAAGTTCTCCAGCGTCTGAAATCAGACCGACAGCAGGACGCACTCAGCACCGTGCGATCGCTCCACCCGATCAGGGCTTGTACACGATGCGGTAGGCCTTGGCGCCGGTCCCCTGATCCAAAGCGTCGTAGAACTTGAGCACCTTCGGCGAGGCCGAATCGTTGGAGAGCTGGCTCAGGCGACTCCATTCGGAGCCGACGGCCGGTTCCTGGGCGAGGATTTGATAGGCGGTGTTGGCAGCCGCATCCCAGGAGATCTCCAGGTAGGCGCGCCCCTGGATCTGGACCGCTTGGGTGTTGACGACGGCACCGGAGAACGGGGTGGCGTCGATCGCATTGACGATGCCATCACCATCGGAGTCGAGAGACACCGAGTAGCGCACCGCCCAAGGAGCTTGAACCACGTAGCCGTTGCTCACCACGGTCTCGACCGGTCCACCGTTGGCACCGGTGATCTTCACCAGGCGGAGACGGCCTCCAAGCGCACCATCCAAGACCGGACCGGACAACTCGATGCCGTTGACAGAAACGATGCTGTAGTAAAGGCGGGTGTCGCCCTCGAAGCTCAGGCTGGAAGCCAACCCGGCGGCATCGTAAGTCTTGTTGGTGATGTTGATGAACTGACTGAAGTCGCCATTCAGTTCCAGACGCCGGGTGTACAGAGCGCGCTCGCCGGAGCCGGAAGGCCGGATCTCGACCCGTCCATATTCACCGACACTCAAAACGAGCGCTCCGATGGCGGAGTTGTTCACCCATCCCGCCGCCTCAGTGCCCCGGTCAACACCGGGCCACTCGACGAAGGCGGTCCCGAAACGGGGGGCGCTGACGGAGAGGCTCAGTCCACCGAGGTCGTTCGAGACGGCATTGGCACCGAGGGTGACACCGGCCGCAGACAAGGCCAAGACCTTGCCGGCCGGGGCCACGAACCGGTCGCTGACATTCACGGTCAGGAAGTTGGGGGTGCTGATCGCACCACCAGCACTGGCGTCGAGGGTCTTGGCCGCAATGGTGAGTCGGCCGCCGGCCTTGATGGAATTGGTGCCACCCAAGAGGAGCGCGTCCGCGGAAATGTCGGCCACATTGCCGATTTCGATGCGCCCGGCATGGTGAAGCACGGTAGCACCCAAGCCCAGATAGCCGGACGAGATGATGGATCCCGAATTCGTGACAGAGGCCAGCGGCGCGTCGGAACCGACGCCCAGCGCCACTCGTTCACCGATGAGGTCGGAGCTGTTCACCAGGGTCTTCAGCTTCGGGAATGAGCGGGTCGTGACTCCGATCGGACCCACGAGCTCGAAGCTCCCTTGATTGACCCAGTTTTCAGTCACCGGAGCGACCTGCTCTTTGCCCGCCATCGAGGAGGCACCCGCAAAGCCATCAGGATAGGTGGTGGCAATCGCGTCGACGTCAGGGATCTCGTAGAGCACAGGGTCGACAGTGGTCAAGTTTGTGGCCCGCAGCTTGAGTCCCACGAGCTCGCCTGAGGTCTTCAGGGGATCGATGTCCGCATCGATGATCATCACCCGGAAATGCGTGTCGGCCAGGATCGTGGTGGTCGTACCCGTCGCGGTCCCCGTGGCCGGATCGGCAGGAGGCGCCGCCGGATCGGGGAATTCAGCGGTGTTCGTCCAGGAACTGACGAAAACACGGATGGTGCCCGTCAGGTTTGGTTGGCCCACCGGGCTGAAGCCGCGGTACACCAGCGAACCGTTGGTCGTGCCAAGGTCGTAATTGGCGTACGGCGCCGCAATGCTCGTGTTGGCGGAGCTGGTCACATGCTTGGCCTTCAGGTTGACAATGCCATGGGCCCGGACCCGAGCGTCTTCAAGCTTGAGGTTGTCTGCCTCCAGGCGGATGCGGCCAGCGAGATTCGTGGCGTAGGCAAACGGGGCCTGGGACTGGAACAGAGAAAAACGGGATCCCGTCGATGAGATCACACGGCCGAACGAGCTGTTGGTCGGATTCGGGATCTGCGACGGCAACGATGTGATGGCGAAGGAGTAGGCCATGTACTCGTTGGTCGAGACGGTGTTGGTGTAGGCCACACCGTTGGTCAGGAGGCCGAAGTATCCGGTGGTGAACAGATCCTTGGTGAAGACGCTGTTGGCACCCGACCGTGAATCGTTGAGATACTTGGAGAGGAGATTGGACCGGGACAGCGGATTCAACGGATCGAGCTCGTTGCCGATATGGGAGCGGTCGGCCCGGGTCAGCGGGATGTTGACCCCCACATTCCGCGAAACCCGGACGTTGTACGGAACGGCGGTCGATGGATCCCGCTGATCCCATCCGTAGGTGTTGGTCGGAGCGGTGGTGAAGCTCTCGACGATGCGGAGGCTCTCGAACTCCACGGACCCGTCGGTGTTGTTCGTGTTGAGGTAGCCGAGCGTCACGGACAAGGGACGGGTGCCATCGACCATCGCGGAAGCGAGGATGTTGGAATTCCGGCTGATGATGAACACCGCATTGATGCGGTTGTTGGTGGCGGTCAGCTGGTTGGTCTGGATGTAGGCCAACGCGGGAACCGGAGGCGCACCGGCGGTCGTGATGTTGTCACCGACCCAGTTCCGGGGATTGGCCGTCGGATCACCCGGGACACGATCGATCGAAGCCAAGAAACTGATATCGATGTCCGCCAAGATGTTGGTGACGGTGATCGCGTTGGTCGCGGTGGGGTAGCTGGTCCGCACCGGTCTCGGCTTGGCGAAGGCGCCAAAGTCCATGGCGGTGTTCCAGTAGCCCCAGTAGAGGTTCTCAACACCCCCGGGGCTGTAGGCCACGTTGATGTTGTTGTCCAAGAACGAAAAGCGACCGTTCTCGGGTGCGGTCCGATTCAACGTGGTCAGGGTCGAGCGTGTCAGATCAACCTGCTGTCCCGCAGCGGAAAGATCACCCCAGAAGGAAACGGAAATGCGCCCCCGGTTGATGATGTTGGTCGCATTGAGGTACAGGTAACCGCCGTCCCCGTAGGTGTACTGGTGGCCCTCGGGATAGGCGAAGGTGGTCGTTGCCAGACCGACACCCTCGATCACCGCCAGGTTGGCGTTGTAGATCGAGGTGCTCGGGAAGCGGAAACCCTTGGAATCGATGTTCAAGAACTCCATCCCATACAGAGAACGGATCGTTCCGTAGTTCGTATAGGATGCGGTGTTCCGGGTGGCGAAGACGTCAAAGGTGCTGGCCGTGAACGTGCCGGCGTTGACGAAGGATACCGCGTCGATGGGTCGGTCCACCGAGTAGACGCCGCCGTTGTAGAAATCCCCGGCAGACGCAACCCAACCGAAGGCAAAGGCGATACAGAAAGATCTCACCATACGGGAAAGGCGGTGGGAAAGGTTGAAGGTATTCATCGGACGGTTCAGTTGCCCTTCAGGTAAAGAGCCGCGGCCTCAAGGTCGGCCAGTTTGCTGCCAATCGGATAGAGCACCGGGGCGTTCGTGCTGCCATCGAAAGATCCCCACAGGTTGCCAGGCTGGCCGTCCTGCTCGTCGGTGTTGCCTCGGTTGAGAGAGTAGACTCCGACCTTGCTGAAGGTGAAACCAGACTGCGGTTCGACGTTGCCGGGTCCTTCGGCGTTGGCATCGAGAGTGGCTCCGGAATTGACGAAACCGGGCAGGGCTTGAAGACCCAGGATGGGCACGTAGTCGGCGACGCCCAAGTCACGGGCGCTGATCAAGATGTCGGGACGGGTCAGCACACGGCTGACCACCTGACGGATGACCACCCCGTTGGAGCTCACAACTTCAGGATAGGTGACCGCCGCTTGGCGGGAGTTTTGACGCAACACCGGATCGGTGTTCACCTTGACAAACCGCACCTTGTCGACCCCCGCGCGGACCGCAAGATTCACCAATTGCAAGGTGTTCGGAGTGGTGGCCGCGGTCCCGACCGCCGTGGTCCCCACTTGCCCCGATGAACCAGCGACGGTCCAGGGAGACTCGAGGGCGGCCGAGCCGCCACCGCCGCCCGTGGATGTCGGAGTGCCGCGGAACGACCCCGCCGGAGCACTCTCATAGTTCCGGTTGGAGGGGTGATACAGGTAACGGAGACCGCCAGCATCGTCCCGAGTCAGTCCGGTGAAGTAACGACCCGTGGGGCTGATGGCCCGGACCATGCGGTCATCGCTGGTTTCAAATGCGTTGGCGCTGATGGTCGATGCCAAACTCACCATGGGGTTGGCAGAGTCCACGGGGACTTCCCGGGCATCGTAGAATCCGACGGTCCCATCGGTATTGTAGATCTCCCGGATCACGTACGAGTACATGGAGCCGTTGATGTACCGGGAGGGCCGACCCGAGATCGGATCGTAGTTGAAATTGACCACCGAGTAACTCGGGGTGTTGTTGACCACGAACCGCGCGCGGATCGACCAGCACCACCGTTCCGGCGAGGTCAAGCCCATGGTCGCCAGGATTTGCGACATGAGTTGAGTCTTGATGTCGAGGAGACCCAGCGCGCGCGCAGTCGGATTGATCCCATCGGCCTTCAGAGGGAATTCCTCGAGAGTCTCGCTGAAAGCCGAGACATTGGTGAGACTGTTGAAGACGGCGAACGCTTCGTCGACCGCCTGGGCACCCTGGACTCCGAAGAATTCGAGGAACGAACCATCGATGCCGTAGGTCACCACCGGGGTGCTGAGGCGATATTCGTCGCCTCGGAGGCGCGGACCACCGTATTCTTCGGCGCCATTGGGAATGTTGTATCCCAAGTCGGGCGACTGCCATCCGGAGAACGGTCCGAGCAGCGAGAAGGCCCGGCCCGGCAGCGATCCGAGCATCAACAGGGCGACGATGGGGGCGATGAAATGGGTCGTGCGCATGGTCAACGATCGGATTGGACGCGGAAGTAGGACTGGGCGGCGGCGCCTGCATCGATGGACGCCGTTTGCGTGGTCGAAGTGGCGGTCTGGGCGCCCTGGACTTCAGACCAGTGGACAAGGTCGGTGGAGGTCTCGAGGCGGTACTTGGCACCGACCGAGGTTTCCCAGGTGAGCCGAAGCTTCTGGCGAGGAGCGGTCGTGACTTTCTTCAGGTCTCGGGCCGTAAGATCGACCCCGGTGCTGATTCCGGAGAACTCGCTCCAGACGGCCCGGTACCCGTTCGCCGTGGAGACCACGGCGGGAGCGAACTGGTCGTTCTTTCGAGACTGGTTGAGGAGCATCTCCTCACCCGCGGGGACACCGCTCGGGTGAATGGCCCTGGCAGCGATGCCCAGACCGGAACCATCGGCTCCGCGGGTCGACCACACGGCCAAAGCTCCCTCAGGACCCGAGGAAAGGCGAACGCCCGTCTGATCATACGATCGGTAATCGTTGAGCGTGACCGGCGAACCAGTCACCACGCCCGAAGGGCTCAAAGTGGCTCCCCGGATATCCCAAGAGGTCTTGGCCTCGATGTCGAACTCGCACCAGGCGATTGCCACTTTGCCGGAGGGCAGCGTTGCGATCGACGGGCGATCGCACGGGGATGCGGCACCATTGACCCACGTCGGGGTCGCTGAGGTTCCATCTGCCCGGATGATCTGAGCGAAAACATCGGAGTTGGCCTCACGACGCGTGGCTTGGCCACCGAGGTTGAGGACATCCGCGGAGGCCTGTTCAGCGACCCAGGCCACGGCAATATCGCCGTTGGGCAAGGCCGAGATGGCAGGGGAACGATCGACCAAGGCCGAGGTGCCCACCACTCGTACGGAGCCGCTGGGCGTTCCGGTGGCATTGAAGCTTTGCAGCCGGATCTTCGAAGAGATCCCGTCCACTCCGATCGCCTGCCAAGCCACGGCAAACCCGGATCCGGGCAGTTGGGCCAAGGTTGGAGACCGGTGGCTTGATTCCGTGTCCGCACTGGCGATGACCCACTCGTCGCCTTGAGGAACGCCGTTCCGGGAAAGCTTTCGAGCGTGGATGGATTGCTTGCCGGACTTGCCCGATTGCCAGACCACGATGGCCGACCCATCGGCCAAGGCCAGAACCGTGGGGTTCTCTTGGTCGAACAACCCCTGCTGATTCACCCGGAGGATCTGTGGACTGGCAGTCCCAGACTGGAGGTTCAACGCCCGGGTTCCGATGCCAAGACCATCCCCGTCGATCGCGTTGTCTTGCCAAACCACGAATGCCGTGTTCCCAGCAACGGCGGCCGAGGCATTGACCTGGTCGCCGATCAGGCCCACCGGAGATGCGGCGCTCGGGAGCAACCGGACTTCGCCGCCTTGAGCTTCGACCAGCGCTGGAGCGACTTCTTCGATGGTGATGCGCGGCGAGGCGGGTACGACTCCTTGCGCGAGGCTTGAGCCGGCCAGCGCGACCAGCGCGGCAAGGCCCATCGGCTTCCACGGGAATCGTCTGTCTTCGATTTGATTCATGGATGGTTCGCCCAAAGCCCTTTCGGGACTCCCAGGCAGTTCTGTCATTCCATCGGCGGGTCTATTTCGGAAATCTGATCTTAGGGGTGATGATCAGAATGCCGTCTGGTTCACCAGGCGCTTCGGAGGCGTGGTGTTGGGATCGAACGGAGGATTCTCCGGATCGTGGACGCGCTTGCCGGCGGCATCGACGATGGTTGCGGTCACGAAGATCATCAGGTTCTTTTTGACAGTCCGTGAGTTCTCGCTGCGGAACAGACGGCCCAAGACAGGCACATCTCCCAGCACGGGAACCTTGTCCCGGGACTTGACGTTATCTTCGGCGATCAAACCACCCAAGGCAACCGTCTGGCCATCCCAGACAATGGCGCTGGTGGTCACCATGCGCACGCGGAGCCGAGGCAGCGGCAGGTAAGCCGTACGGCTGATCGGCGAGCTGCCGGAGGTCAAGCCGAGGATCTGCGGCACGAACGGACCCGGATCGTCATAACCGATGAACTCGGTGATGGTCGGGAGGATGGTCATTTGGATGGTCTCATCGTCAGCCGAGACGTAGGGAACCACGTCGAGGACGGGACCGAACGGCTGCGAAACGGTGCCGGGGATGATCAGGTTGATCGCCGCTTGGTTGACGTTGTTGCCAACGCCACCAGTGCCGCCACCGATGCCACCGCCGCCTCCTTGACCACCACCACCGCCACCTTGGTTGTTGAGACCCGTGGCAATCGTGCGCACGTCGGAGACCTCCACATGCGCCTGACGGCCACTGAGGGTCGTGACTTTCGGTGCAGAGAGCAGGTCGACACCGTCGCGCTGTTCGAGAGCACGAATGACCACCTTGAATTGGGGATCGGTGAGAATGCCCGTCAGGCTGAAGACCTCGGGGATCTTGCCGCTGTCAGCCGTGGTGTTGCGGAGTCCGGACGTGACCAATTGGTCGTTGGCGCCAGGGGCAGCCAAACCAGCAGCACTGGTGCCGGGGAAGACGCCACCCGGCAGGATCTGAGAACCGTCCACCGGAGAGATGCTTCCAGGGTTGGCTGCGGAAGGCTGGCCCGTGTAGCTCGGGGAGCTGCCGCCGGAGAGGCCCAGGCGACCGCCACCGATGAGGGTGTTGCCCAGGAGCCAATCGAAGCCAAGAGCCTTGCTGTCGGTCTGGTTGATTTCGGCGAAGCGCGCCTCGATCTCCACCTGCGGGGGAGCCACGTTCAAGATCTGGATCGCCTTCTCGATGATGTCGAGGTCGGACAACGTGGCGCGGACGAAGAGGATGCCGGTGCGATCATTGAAGAACAGCGCCTTCTGGTCCTGTTCCCAGGGAGCGACTCCAGGAGGATAAATTCCCCCCATGCCGCCCATGCCCATGCCGCCACCCATGCCACCCATGCCCATGCCGCCCATGCCCATGCCGCCGCCCATGCCACCCATGCCCATGCCGCCGCCCATGCCGCCCATGCCGCCGCCCATGCCACCCATGCCGCCGCCCATGCCACCCATACCGCCGGGCATCATGGTCATCGGGAAGTTGAGACCGCAGGACATGAAGAACATGCGAACCACGACCTGGATGTTGGCCGTCAGGTTGGTGCGGGTGACACCGGTGATGCCGGAACCGCCCATGCCGCCACCCATGCCGCCGCCGCCGCCACCACCGCCGCCGCCCATGCCGCCGCCCATGCCGCCGCCCATGCCGCTGACCTCAACGCGGGGAATGGTGAACACGCCACCTTGGCCCTGCTGACCACCAGCGCCGCCACCACCGCCACCGCCGCCACCCTGACCGCCACCACCCTGGGAGGCGACCGCAGGGGTCATGCCGGTGACACTCTCCAGACCTTCCATGAAGGTGTTGGGATTGACGCGCCACCAGCGGGAATGGAGTTGGCTGGCTTCCGGAAGCCGCTGACGGAACATGATGCCCCATTCCTCGACGGAGTATTTCAACGGCTTCTCGGAGACCTTGACGATGATTTCCAGGACGTCGGCCAAACGGAGATCGCGGAGAGCCGGGTTGATCCGGACCGGGACGTTGTTCAGGTCGATCGGCTCAGCCGCTTGCTGGGCCTGCTGCGGAGCACCCGTGACCGGATCCACGCCGCCGAAACCGGGGGTGGAGAGGGGAAGATCCGCCTGAGAGTTGACCACGAAGGCGATACCCTTCTTCTCAGGGTCGCGCAGACGGGTTTGCTCATCGAGGTATTTCACCACTTCGCCCAGGGGCAGCCCGTCGAACTTGATCTCGTTGATGCGGATGGTGTCGAGCTTGTGATAGATCGCCTGACGGCCAGCCCCGGTGTAGACTCGATTGGTCTTGGCGAACGGGTTGGAGATCGGGAGCTTCGACTTCGGCTGTTCCCAGTATTGCTCGACTTCGAGGAGCTTGTCCTTGTCGGTCAGCAGCTTTTCGCGATGAGCCCGGGTGTACTTGGATTCCCGGATGATGTTCAGGTACTGGTAGGCGGGACCATTGTCGGGGTCCAGTTTGATGGCCTCCTGGAGTTTGGTCTCGGCACGGTCGAAGTGACCCATTTCGAAGGCCAGCTTGCCGTCCTGGACGGCGATGGCGGCGGCCAGCTTGTTGGTCTTGTCCTGTCCGATGTAGCTCATCGCCTCCTCGGACGGGACACGCCCGACCAGGTTGGCCAGGCGTTGGTCGTTCTCGCGCTTGAAATTCTTGGCCTTGACGTGGTTCGGATCGACTTTGAGCAGTCGCTTCACCTGAAGGTCGGCCTCCTTGTAGTCCCCGGCCTTGGCAGCATTGTAAGCGAGCGCCAAACGGGTCGAGGTGAAGCCTTCGATGGTGATGTTGCGTTCCTTCTCGACGCTCGAACCCAGCTCTTCGGTCAGATTCCAGGCGTCTTCGTAGGCCTTGGCCGCGGAGGTCAGGTCGCCCTGTTTGGCGGCGGTGGCCGCGGCCTCCAAGGTCTTGCGCAAGACGATGGCTTTTTCTTCGCGCCGTACGGCGATCTCACCGGCTTCCTGCGCGACGGCGCGGGTTGAGACGGAATCGAACGCGGCAATGAGTGCGACGAGACTCAGGATCTTCGAGACTTTCGTCATGGGGTTCTTCACGGTTTGGACTGAAATGGACATGCAACGAGCCGGTTATGGGACTTACCTCGCCACGGTGGTTCGCACGGAATTGGGCGCGGACACTACTAGTTCATCTTTCTCGATGGCAACAATCTTGTAGACCGCGCCGGAGAGAGTGATGGATTCGCCGACCCGCTTCTGGGGGAAATCCCGACGATCCGCCTCGTAGCGGAGGTCGGCGGCATATCCCTGCGTCCGACGGAAATTCTTGCCCTTGGACAAGTTGAAAGTTTCGCGGGTCGAGATCAGTTCACAGACGAAATTCGTCGGCGCATCCTTGGGTCCCTGTGCCTCGACCAAACGGAAGATCTGGTCTTTGTTCTCGGATCCCACGGCCACGGATTCCACGATGGACCGGCGAGCGTTGGCCGACTTTTCGTAGTCACGGCGGACGGAGAACTGGTACCGCGGCGCTTCGGGAGTGCCGGCCACCTGTTCGAAGGCGATCTCGAGGACCAGATCATGGGCCGCGACATAGGCCAAACCGGCGGCACCGGTGTTGGGGCGGGGCTTGGACGGCTCGAGGCGGCCGCTGGCGGCGCGGGTCCAGGTGATGGGGTTGAACGTGTAGTGGTCCGGGGCCGCGAGCACTGTGGCAGCCCGCTGGGTGACCTTCTTGAGTGACGTCTGGGTCAGGTTGGTCTCGAGGTTCTCCGGAACCAGCGGCTTCTGCTTGGCTCCCGCCAATTGCTGCAGGGCGTTCTCAAGGTCGGAGCGGACCTGCGAGACGGAGAAGACGAGGAAGATGGCCAGACCGGCGACGGCCAACAGGACGAATCCCAAGACCAGCTTCTCGTATTGTTTCTTGATGAATTCCATGGATTCCGGGAATTGCGGCCTAGCGACGGGTCGCCTTCGGTGCCGGAGTTGCTGAGGGGGGCGGTGCGAGGCGGACCACCTCGAAGCCCAGGGTGACCTTGATCGGTTTCTGCTCGAGAACGATATCGCCCACCTTGCCCGCCGGGGCGGCCGCGGCAGGGTTGGCTTGCGCCGCAGGGGGCATGGTACCCATGCCCGGACGGAGACCATACCGGCTCATCATGGCCATCATGCCGGCAGCCGGGTTCGCAGGAGCCGCCTCGGCCGTGTCGGAGCCGTCGGCAGACGGGCGATCGACGTTGAGAGTCTTGAGGACGTAGGCATTGGAGGCGCCGACAAAACGATTGAGCACGTCGCCCAACTCGGAGCTGAAACACTGGAATTGAACCTCGTAGGGGTGGATTCCGGCAGCGATCACGGTGTTGGTGCCGACTTTCTTGGAGAGGATGTCACCCGATCCCACGGTCTCGTTGGTTCCGATCGCGGGGCGCTTGATGTACAGCAACGAGTGGATCTTGGACGCAAAGAGAATCTCGGAGAACTCCCGGATGTCGGTCAACGCCAACGCCAGCGGCTGGAGAGTGCTGGGCGGCAGCCGCAATTCGCGCCGCTGGGCACTGAACGTGAAGTTGTACTTGGTGCTCGCTCCCGAGGAGGCATCGGTTCCGGACGGAAGTTTGACTCCCTTGCGCTCGGCGGAGCGCTCCAGGTCTCCGATGGTCCGGGTGAGGAGCGCCTTGAAAGTGGCATCGTCGAGGGCCGGGAAGGTCGGGTACTGGGAGAAGGTGGCCAGGGACTTGGCCTTCAATTCGTTGAACCGGGCCTGCTCTTCTTTCGCCAATTCGATGTTCTTGGTGTTCGGGTACGGCTCCCGCTTCACCAAGGTATCATACTCGTTCTTCTTGGCCTCGAGTTCCCCGTTGGCCGCCTCGGCCTCCGACTGCGCCGAGAACAGGTAGACCGCCCCGCCTATCAGCAGGGCCACCGCCACAGCCAGGCTGATGACGAAGGCTAGGTTGCGCTTGATCCAGGACATATCAGAGCTTGATGGGGCGCTTGAGCTTGAGCTTCAGGGGGAAGGTGAAGGTCGCGGTGGAGTCGTCGACCTGCTCAAGATTGCCGGAGAGCTGGGTCTCCGAGGCGTCGAACAGAGGGCTGGCCTTGGCCAGCTTCTCGAGATCGTAGGCGATTTGACCGTTGGCCTCCTGTTTGACCTTCTGCAGGTTGACAGCCCGGATGCTGAGATTCAGGACGGCCACCTCGTTGGTCGAGGCGGGGGTCTTGGCCTTGGCCGCTCCACCGCCGGCGGCTCCACCCTCGGCGGAGCCCCCACCGTCGCCACCCTCGGAGCTGGTCACAGCGGATTTCGGCAGCAGGCCGTAACGCGCCATGAGTTCTTTGCTCATGGTGATGACCTTGGGCGCATCCTCTTCGGCCGCAGCGACCTCGGGCTTGGGCGGCTCCGTGGAATAGAAGGTATCGACCCAAATACCCACCGGAACGCCGAGCTTCTGGGAGGATTCGGCCTCCGTGGCTTTCAGGATGTTGCGGACCTCGGTGAGGATCTCAGGCCAGTAGGCGCGCTCATGCAGCCACGCCCCGAGCTGGTCGGTCTGGCTGCGGACTTCGGACAGCTTGGTTTCCTCGGACTTGAGGGATGTCTCGACGCGGGCCAAGGGCTCGACCTTCTCGGAGATCGTGGCCAGACCCTCGCGACGGACCGTGGCGACCTTGCTGTAGAAGAGGCCGGCGGCCCAGACCCCGGCGGCGGCGACGAATGCGGCGGCCACCAAGAAGGGCTTCTTTGCGTTGAAATCCTGCCGGGCCTTCGAGCTCTTGGGCAGGAGGTTCAACTCGACCGGGCAATCGGCGATGTTGCGCAGCCCCAGACCCACGACTTCTCCGAAGAATGACGCGGATTTCTCCAGCTCCTCGACGTTGACCGAGGGGTCGATCTGGATGTTGCGGAACGGGCTGAAATACTCGACCGGGAGGTTGAGCTTTTCCTGGAAGAACTCGGCCGAATAGGCCATCACGGACCCGCCACCGCAGAGGAACACCCGCTGCGGCGCGGAGCCGCCCTGCTGGGTGCGATAGAATTGCACGGTCTGGTTGACCTGCATGTGCAGGCGGGTCAACACGTTGCGGGCCACCTTGGAGACAGCGGCGACCTTGGCATCGTCGGGTTCTTCGTAGGCGCCTCCAAGGCTGACGAAACCTTGGGCGATCTTGAACTTCTCGGCCTCAGCGAAGGGAACCTTGGACTCCGCCGAGTACTCCTGGGTGATGGTGTTGGCCCCCACAGGGACCGTGCGGACGTAGAATTTGTTCTTCTCGAAGAGCAGGACGTTGCTGGTCTTGGCTCCGATATCGATCAAGAGACTGCATCCCTCGACATCTCCGTAGTTGTAACGGAAGGCATTGGCCAAGGCGGACATGGAAGCGTCCACCACCTCCATCTTCAGGCCGACCGATTCACCCACCGCGAAGAGTTTTTCGACGACGTCGGCCTTGATGGCCACCAGCAGGACTTCACGCGCTCCATCGGCCGCCGTCCCGAGAATCTGATGATCCCAGGCACTCTCGGTCAGCGGGAACGGCACGTTCTGCTGAGCCTCGTACTGGATGATCTGAGAAATCTTGGAAGCGTCGACCGGGGGCAGTTTGACGAACTTCGAAAAAACCTGGTATCCCGGGGCCGTGATGTTGGCTTGGCGGGAAACGAAACCACCCTCAGCCAGCAATTCGGTCAGGGCCCGCTTGAGCACACCATCGCGGGCGGCATCTTGCGAGCCGGGCAGGCCCAACGCCTTCACGCCAAAGCGGAGGAGCTTCAAACCGCCACCGTCGGCCGGCTCGAACTCAGCGATCTTCAGGGTCCCTGCCCCGAAGTCGATCCCCAGAAACGTCTTGGCTTTTAGCATTTGGCTTATAGCGCGATTCGCGTGGCAATTTTGACCCCCTGAGGACCAAAAAAAACGCTCGAGCGAGGCGGGCCTAGCGGCGAGCGATCACGGATGTAGCGGTCTAGCTAAAGAAAGCCGGTGTAAGGGTCAAACACAAAAGACGACGCCGCAGTAAAACTTGTTCACATCTGTTCACCGGTCAACGTGGGATTCTGTGTCCGCGTGCGCATCCGCAGGGGTGGGCAGGAGCCTCTCTGGACCAAGACAATCCGGCAAAGAGCCCAGCCGTAGAGCGACGGCTCGACGGTCCAGGGGGGCGGGATCGATCGTCGCGGGGTACTCAGCGTTGACCGGCCCGCAAGGACTCGAAGGGGAACTCCCTCAGGTCGGCCACCACCCAGGTGGCGCCGGCCTTGTGCAACTCGTCCGATGAACCGCCGCCGGTGCAGACCGCAAGACTGCGGGCTCCGATGGCCTGGGCACATTCGACATCCCGATGGGTGTCGCCGATCACCAGGATCTCATGCCCTTCCAGGCGCTGACCCAAGAGCCGGGAGCCCCGATCGCGGGCGATCCGGGCGAGCTGGTTGCGATCCTCATGGTCATCGGCGAAGGCACCGCAGACCCAGTCACCCCAGAGACCATGGGCGCCCAGCTTGATCTTTGCGCCCAACCGGATGTTGCCGGTCAGGAGACCCATGGCGGGGGGTTCAGGAAGGGCCTTCAGGGCCTTCAAGAATTCAGGGACACCAGGGCAGACCTCCCCTGGATTCTCCTGGAGGCGGTGGTCCAGAAGGAAGACATAGGCATCCAAGAAATGCCGGATGTCCCAGGACCGCCCCGGCAAACCACTGCCCAGGAAGAATTCCCGGACCAGCGCCGTGTCGGTTCGCCCGTGGAAATGGGTCCGCTCAGCGACACCGGGAATGCCATAGAGCAACTCGGCCGTCCGACCGAAGGCGTGCACGCCGGCGCCGCCGGTGCGGATGAGGGTGCCGTCGATGTCGAACAATACCAAACGGGTCATGGGGTGTTGGGAAAAAGGGAGGAAATGGCGCTGGGGTGGGGATGGACCTCGGGGAATGGACCGGAAAGACCAGGACTCAGCCCAGGCGGCCCGCCTCGATGTCGGGCCAGAGGGGTTTCAGGTCGGGGTCGGCCAACGCCATCGACTTCACGGCCCCGGGATGCTTCGTCAGCTTGAAGGCCTTGGAAAACCATTCGGCGGCATCTTCGACGCGCTCCGATTGGGCGCAGTAGCAGGCCAAATCGTAGGGAATCTCGAATGCCCGGGGCCAGCGGCTCCGGATCGGCAGGAGCAACTCGTAGGCCTCGAGGGTCCGGCCCAACCAGTGCAGCGCCTGGGAGCGGTAAAGCCATCCCCAGAGTTCTTCGTCGGCCACCACCATGAGGTCGTGGGCCACCGCCAAGGCATCTTCGTGGCGCTTGCAGGCCCGCGCGGCATGGAACCTCAGTTTGAGGACTTCCGGCAACCGCTGAGCCTCGTGCGGCAGGCGGGCGATCTCCGCCTCGGCCTCGGCCGCGAGTCCGAGCTCGAACCAGCCCTGGGCGGCGCGGACACCGTGTTCGACCTGGGGATTGTTGGATGGGGTTTCGTTCACCGACAGCGGGCAATTCTGGCAGCGTCGACCACGGAATTGAAGTCCCAAGCAATCCAACCCCCCGAAAACTCGACGGATGGAGTCCGATCGGGAGCGGCCGGAGCGGGTTGGGGTTGAGAGTTTCGCCTCGGTGACGGAGCTTGGGTCGTCCGATGCCATTCCTCCTTCCGCTGATCGCCGCCATCGCCTTCGCCGCCGGGTCGATGGTGTTCAAGCGGGCTTTCGCAGAGGGGGCCTCGCTCTCCCATGCGGTGGTGGTCAACAACGTGGTGCTGGGGTTGCTGTTCCTGCCGCTGATGGCGTTGGATCCCCATCCTGTCCCCTGGGATCGGCTGCACCTGCCCTTCCTGACCGCCTGCACCTTCGTCGCAGGGCACCTCTTCAATGTGGCTGCATTGCGAATCGGGGACGTGTCCGTGGCGACGCCTCTCCTGGGGGTCAAGGTGGTGTTCGTGGCGCTGATCGCCCGCTTCGCCTTCGGTTGGCCGTTGTCGGACGGCCAACTGGTCGCCGCGACCTTGACCAGCGCCGGAGTGCTGATCACCGGCTGGACAGACTTCAAACCCGGCCGCCGGACCGGCTGGACCACCCTGCTGGCCTTGGGATGCGCCGGGGCCTTCGCGGTGACCGATGTGCTGATCCAGACCTGGGCCAGCGAGTTCGGGATCCTGAACTTCCTGTCGCTGCTCTTCGCCGCGCTGGCGGTCGAGTCGGTCCTCGTGCTGCCGTTGCTGGGCTTCAATGCGCGCCCGGAGAACCGGCACCTCCCGCTTTTCCGGCAAGCCATCGGATCCCTGGCGGCTCCTCCGGCAGCCTGGCGGTGGATCGGCCTGGCGACGGCCCTCTCGGCCGTCCAGGCGCTGCTGATCACCGGCACCATCGCCACTTGGCGCGACGCCGCCGGGGTCAACGTCGTCTACGGGACCCGTGGGCTGTGGAGTCTGGCTCTGGTCTGGTGGGCCGGGGCGTGGTTCGGAAACACCGAACGCCGGGAATCGGGTCCGCGGGTGCTGCTGGCCCGGGCGGTCGGAGGAGGCCTGATCCTCTTGGCCGTGGCTCTGTCGCTGCACTCGGCCGCCCCGGACCGCCCATGACCGGATTCGGGTCCGGGTTTGTCCGCGGACCACCCGCAGGGGCCGTTCCGGTCCGCGTCTCGGTCGGCCCCACGGTCTGGATGCGGGAACGGGGAGTCAGGGCGCGGCGGGAACGATCTTCCAGACCTCTCCCTTGCCCGCCGTGAGTCCAATGTTGCCGTTGGTCAGGACGTAGAGTTCGCCGTCGTTGTCCTCGCCGAAGCCCACGACGTAGGAGGCCACCTTGGCCGGGGTCCCCAATTCCAAGGGTTCGACCGTCCACTGGCCTTTGCCCGACTTGGGCCGGTGGGCCACGAGCAGGGTGCCGCCGGGAACGCCCCAGATGCGGCCCCAATCTCCGAAGATGTAATCGCCCTTCAACTCCGCCAACGCCTTGCCCCGGTAGACGAACCCTCCGGTGACACTGATGCCGTAGGCCTCGGGATCCTTCTTGAACCCGTTGCGGTTCTTGTAGACGGCCACGGGGGAGACGAAGGGCTCGCCGTGAAGACCCTTCTGCGGGACGTCGACCGGGGGTTTGTCGGGGGATTTCGGGTTGAACCCGACGAATCCCTCGCGCAGCCGCCACCCATGGTTGCCACCCTTCTGGATCACGTTGACCTCCTCCCACATCGTCTGGCCGACATCGGCGGAATAAAGGGCATGGTCGCCCCCGCGGTCGAAGGACAGGCCCCAAGGGTTCCGGATGCCGTAGGCCCAGATCTCCGGCCGGGCCTTCTTGCCATCGGCGAACGGGTTGCCCTTGGGGATGCCGTGGCCCTCAGGCGTGTTCACGTCGATGCGCAGGATCTTCCCCAGGAGTGTCTCCAGATTCTGGCCGTTGCCGATCTCGGCCCGCTTGCCCTCGTCGTTGCCGTTCCCGCCGTCGCCGACGCCGATGTAGAGGAATCCATCCGGGCCGAAGGCCATGCGGCCGCCGTTGTGGTTGGCATAGGGCTTGTCGATCTCCAGGCGCACCTTCTCGGTGGAGGGATCGAGGGCGAAGGGCTCCCCGGCGGTCGCGGTGAACTCCGAGATGCGCAGGGTGCAGTCCCAGTCGGCGGGCGCCGAAGGCCGGCGAGGACCGGTGTAGGCGATGAACACCCGGCGGTTCTTCCGGAACTGCGGGTGCAGGGCCAGACTCAGGACGCCGCGCTCATCGAAGGCGCCGTGGTTGAGGGCCGAGAGCCGAGAAGTGAGATCCAGGACAGGGGTCTCCCTCAACTGGCCCGGTTTTTCGAGCAACCGCACGAAGCCGGGCTGGTCGACGATCAAGGCCCGCCCATCCGGCAGGGAAACATAAGAAAGGGGCGAGGTCAGGCCGCCCGCCACGCGGACCAGGGAAACCCGGGGAGCCGCCTGGAGGGCCGTCGCTCCGAAGAGGGCCAAGGCGAGGGCAACGCTACGCAGAGACATGGTTCCCACTGGTAACGCTGAATCCCGTCGGCATCAACCCCGCCGTCCGGCGGGAATCTGGGCGGCACGGAGCTGAACGACCCGACCGGATCGGTGGCAGGAGGCGGGTTGACCCTCGCGCGATCTGGGCGATCAATGGACGGTCCATGAGTTCGCACCCCTCGACCGCAGAGGCTCCGCAGCCCCCCGACGAATCCGGCCCCGGCCTGCTGGATCGACTGCTCGAGGCGGACATCCTTCCCGATGCCCTGATCCGCTTCGGCATCCGCCGCCTTCTGCGGGAGCGCCTGGCCGAGGAGGCCGCCCATGGCGACGTCGAGGCCCAGCGGGCCCACCGGATGCGGTTGATCCGGGCATTGTCCGAATCTCCCATCGCCATCGAGACGGCCGCGGCCAACGAGCAGCATTACGAGGTCCCGACGCGGTTCTACGAACTGTGCCTGGGCCCGCGCTTCAAGTACTCCAGCTGCTACTACCATACCTTCCGGGAGAGCCTGGCCGAGGCCGAGGAAACCATGCTCGCCCTGACCTGCGAGCGGGCGGGCCTCGCCGACGGGCAGGACATCCTGGAACTGGGCTGCGGCTGGGGTTCGCTCTCGCTCTGGATGGCCGCGCGCTACCCCCAGTCGCGGATCACCGGCGTGTCGAATTCCCGCACGCAACGGGAGCACATCGAGGCCGAGGCCCGCCGCCGCGGGCTGGGCAACCTGAGGATCGTGACCTGCGACATGAACCACTTCGAACCACCCGGGGGCGACGGGCAATTCGACCGGGTGGTGTCGGTGGAGATGTTCGAGCACATGAAGAACTACCGCCGGCTCCTGGCCAACATCGCCCGCTGGCTGCGCCCCGACGGCCGCCTGTTCGTGCACATCTTCACCCACAAGGAATACGCCTACCACTTCATCCCCCGAGGGCCCGGTGACTGGATGGCCCGCTATTTCTTCACGGGCGGCATCATGCCCAGCGACGACCTGTTGCTGTACTTCAACGAAGACCTCCGCCTGGAAGACCACTGGGTGGTCAACGGTCGGCACTACGGGCGCACGGCCAACCAGTGGCTCGAGAACATGGACGCCCACGAGACGGAGGTCCGTCGCATCCTGGCCGAGACCTACGGCGCGGATCAGGAGACGCGGTGGTGGGTCTATTGGCGGGTGTTCTTCATGGCCTGCGCCGAACTCTGGGATTTCCGCGGCGGGAATGAGTGGCACGTGAGCCATTACCGGTTCGCCAAGGCGAAGGCCCCGACGCCCGCCTGATCACCGCCCCGGCGACGGGGATCGCTACGCGCTGGCGCTGGTGTAATGGCGGAGAGAGAAGCGCCAGAACAGCTCGCTGGCCACGAAGCACGCGACGGCCATGGCCAGCAGCGAGACCCAGTCCCAGGGCGAAGCCAGGCGCTGGGCCAGGAGCTTGGCCGGCACGTTGGAGACCAGCAGCATCGGCAACACCCAGGTGAAGACCGCGCGGTAGGCTCCCTTCGGGAAAGCCTCGGCCGGAAGTCGGGCGATGTTGAAGAGGTTGTAGTAGCCCCAGACGATGCCCTGGGCCCGGACCGTCCAGAACGAAATGCAGGCCAGGAGGAACATCAGCGAATAGTGCACGCTGAGCCCGGCCAGGCAGACCACCAGGAAGCCCACCCATTGGGCGGCGGTGGGCACCCGTTCCAGACGGGCCAGGGCATAGACCACCACCGCCAGGCCCATCAGCGCATTGGTGATGTTGCCGACCTCGAACTTCTTCACCGAGATCAGGAAGCGCGTGTTCACCGGCTGGAGCAGCAACAGGTCCAGGGTCCCCTTGCGGATGAGCTCGGACAGGTTGGAGAGGTTGGTGACGAAGAAAGTATGGAAGAGCTGCTGGATGAACTGGTTGCAACCCACCAGCAGCACGACCTCCCACCGCGACCAGCCGGCGATCTGGTCGGTGTGCCCATAGAGCACGCCCATGAAGGCCAGCTGCAGGCCGAACCACAGGGTCTCGACGATGATCCAGAGCAGGAAGTTCACCTTGAACTGCATCTCGTGGATCAACGAGTAGCGCACCAGCGCGGCATAGATGCCGGCGTAGCGGGAGAGCGATGGCAAGCGGGCTTTCATGGTGCCGGGGATCATCCGCCGACCGCAGTGTACTTGCGGAGGCCCCTCGCCCAGGTGAACCGCGCGATCAGGAAGGCTGCGACGACCCAGGCCGCCTGCAACGCGAAACCGCGCCACAGCTCGGCGCCCTGGATGCGTCCCAGGTAGACCCCCACCGGGAAGTACAGAAGATACGGATAGGGAGACCAGAGGATGAGCCGGTGCAAAGCCTCCGGAAGGATGTCGAGGGGGAAGAGATGGCCGCTGGCCAGGTACTCGAACGCGAACTGGATGAAGATGAAGGTGCTGACATCGAGGACCCAGAACGACAACAGCGCCACGGTGTAGGCGATGAGGAATTGCAACAACCCGGCCAAGAGCACCGAGACGGGCGTCAGCACCCAGCACCAGGGGTCGGCCGGACCGACCAGGTAGCCCCGCTGGAAGAACAGGAAGATGGCGACCGGAATCAGGGCGACGCTCGTGTAGATCACCCTCCCGGAGAGATACAGGCACAGGCGGTAGGCGAGGTAGTCGAGCGGCTTGAGCAGGAACTGGCTCACGGCACCGTCCTTGATGTCGGCGGCGATCTGCCAGTCGTCCTCGGCGACGGCGGTGATCGCATCGACCACCGTCACCAGCAGGTAATAGCTCACCATCTGCGCCAGCGTGTAGGCGCCGAGGGCGGTGCCCTCCGGACGGCCGGCGTAGATCGCCTCCCAGAGGAAGAGCGTGGCCGTGAGTGGCACCAGGCCGAAGGCCGCGCGGAACAGGAAGTTCGCCCGGTACACCAGGGTGTTCTGGATGCCCATGGACAGCACGTGGGCGTATTTGCGCCCAAGACCGCGCAAACCGGCGGGGGACGACGCCACGGCATCGGTGCTGGACGGGGCCGGGATCATCCCTGCTCCCCACCCGAGGCACCCCGGTGGACCTCCGCCGCGAGGAACAGCACAAGGTGCCGGAGACGTTCCTCGGGATCCACCGTCTCAAGGATCATCTGGCGGGCCGCGGAACTGGGCAGCAGGAGCGCAGCGATGAGATCGGCGAAGCGACCGGGGTTCTGGATGCGCTTGAGGGCCCGGATGCAGTCCTCGACCTGGGTCTCGGATTGGGCGCTGCCCCCGGAGGCCAGTTGGCGGATCAGGTCGAGCGGCACAGGCTGATCCTGTCGGAGGCGCGCATCGATGAGGTCGAGACTGCGGTCCATCAGGGCATCCACCTCGGGAGAGCGCTCCACGGTCTCCTTGACCGGGGTGATCAGGTGCTTGCGGAAGGGGCGGGTCTGGACGATCCGCCCGAGCCGGACGCGGATCAGGCCCTGGAGCACCAGATTGGAGGTGCCATTCGGGTTCTGGACCGAGGCGCGCACGAGCCCCAGCGTGGCGATCCGGCAGGGGGACTCGCGCTTGGCGTCGGTCCGCTGCATCGCCAGGCAGAACATGCGGTGGGTCTCCAGCGATTCGGCCAGCATCTCCCGATAGCGGGGCTCGAAGATGAAGAGGGGCATCATGGCCTGTGGAAACAGGCTGGCCTCTCCCAGGATCATCACCCCCATGCGGTCGGGTATCAGCATGGGCCGACGGTAAAGGGGGCTCCTCCCAACGCAAGGCGGGCCCTCGCTCGGAGATTGAATGTCCGGACGGCTTCGGTGTCTATTGAGGCGGCGAACGGGAATCCCCCCGGGCCACCCCATCCTGACTGAACATGAAATCGAACGTCGTTCCTGCGGTGCTGGTGCTGGTCTGCCTGGGCCTCGGCACCGGCTGGTTCCTGAACTCGAAGAAGGCCGAGGAGACCCGCGTCAGCCTCGAAGGCCAGCGATCGGCGTTGTCCAACGACCTGGTGGCCACCACCGGCAAGCTCAATGAGCAGGTCCGGGTCAATGCGACCCTCGAGACGAACCTCAGTCAGCGGATCGAAGAGCTCAATTCGGTCTCCAACAAGTGGGTGGCGGTGGCGGGCGAACTGACGCGCACCTCGGCCGAGGCGGCCAAGGCGGCCGAGGCGGCCAAGGCCGAGATCGAACGGCGCGACAAGCAGATCTCCGACCTCGAGGGCGAGAAGGACGACCTGACGAAGAAGATGGGCGAACTCACCGGCCAGATCGGGAGCCTGGAGTCCCAGATCAAGGTCACCGAACGGAAGCTCGCCGCCAGCGAGGGCGACCGCGAGGCGCTCAAGAAAGAGCTGAAGCGGCTCATCGCCGAGAAGGCCGACCTGGAGAAGAAGTTCAACGACCTGGCGATCCTCCGCGACCAGGTGCGCAAGCTGAAGGAGGAGCTGAGCATCGCCCGCCGGCTCGAGTTCATCCGCCGAGGGCTCTACGGCTTCGACAAGAAGGGAGCCCAACTGTTGCAGGAGGGCGTCCGTCCCAAGGCGGCGGCCAATTCGGCCACCAACGCCTATCCCCTGAAGGTCGAGGTCGGTACCGACGGATCCTCGAAGGTCGAGGCTCCGCAGCCGAAGCAGTAGGCCACGGGTCCGGTCGCCGCCGATCCTCTGCGTTGCGGCGAAGGCGGGCCGGGACCAGACTGTCGGGGTGCAAGGAACATTGCGGGACTCCCACGGCCGGGTCATGCGCGACCTACGGGTCAGCGTGACCGACCGATGCAATTTCCGTTGCCTGTACTGCCTGCCCGAGACCGAGGAGGCGGCCGACTTCTACCGCACCCGCTACGACGGACTTCGCGGCCCGGGCGCGGGTGCACCTCCGGCAACGCCGATCGCCCGGGAATGGAAACCGCGATCCGAGATCCTGGACTTCGAGGAGATCACCCGGGTGGTCCGGATCGCGGTCGGCCTCGGGATCGAGAAAGTCCGCATCACCGGCGGTGAGCCGTTGCTCCGGCGCGGTGTGGAGCACCTGATCGGATCGGTGGCCAAGATCCCGGGAGTGCGCGACCTGGCCATGACCACCAATGGGGCGTTGTTCGCGCCCCGGGCCGTCGCGTTGCGCGAGGCCGGGCTGAACCGGGTGAGCTTCAGCATGGATTCCCTGGATCGGGACAACTTCCGGCGGATGACCGGCCGGGACGGCCTGGGTGGCGTGCTGGAGGGCATCCAGGTGGCCCGGCGCCTGGGATTCCACCCGGTGAAGGTCAATGCGGTGATCATCCGCGGGATGAACGACCAGGAGATCCCGGACCTGGTCCGCTTCGCGGTGAAGGAGGACCTGAGCCTGCGTTTCATCGAATTCATGCCGCTGGACTCGAGCAGGGCCTGGCAGCGCGAGCTGGTCGTCCCCGGACGCGAGATCCTCGAACGCCTGCGAAGCGACTTCCAGCTGGAGCCGGTGGATCCGTCGGCCAACCCCTCCGAGACGGCCCGCCGCTGGCGCCTGGCCGGTGGGCGCGGCGAGGTGGGGATCATCGCCCCGGTCAGCGAGCCCTTCTGCGGTCATTGCAACCGTCTCAGGCTGACCGCGGATGGCAAGCTGCGCACCTGCCTCTTCAGCCTCGACGAGCACGACCTGAAGCCGCTGCTCAGGGGCGGGGGCTCCGACGACGATCTCGCGTCGCTGCTGCAGGACCGGGTTCGTCACAAGGAGGCCGGGCACCGCATCGGCCAGGCCGACTTCGTGCAACCGCAGCGCTCCATGAGCTGCATCGGGGGCTGAGCCACCGGGACACCGATACCTCGTCCCCGGCGATTCAACCCTTGGTCAGGGTCTCGTCCAGGTTCAGCAGCACGTTGGCCAGCGTCATCCAGACGGCCAGCTTCCGATCGTCGAGGCCGTCGGGCCGCGGGGCCGAGCCCACTTGGACCAGAGCGGAGGCGGCCTTGGCATCGGACCGGAAGCTCCGTTCCTGCTGCTGGACGAACGCCATCAACCGCCGATGTTCCGCGGCCGTCGGGGCCCGACCGACGCTCCGGACGAAGGCGTACTCGACGCGGGAAGCGTCGTCCGGACCGCCCTCGGCGAGGATGCGCTGGCCGAAGACCCGGGCCGCCTCGAGCAGGGTCGGCTCGTTGAGGCCGGCCAGGGCCTGCAGTGGTGTGTTGGTCCGAGGCCTCCGCGAGACGCAGACCTCCCGGCTCGGGGCGTCGAAGGTCGCGAGGGTCGGGTAGGTGCAGACACGGCGCCAGAAGGTGTAGAGGGCGCGGCGGTACAGGTCGGGGCCGTCGCTCACCGGCCATTCATCCATGCCGATCTCCGGCCTCAGGAAGCCGATCTCCTTCCAGAGATTGGGCACCTGCACCGGATAGACGCTCGGCCCTCCGACCTTGTTCTGGAGCAGCCCGCTGACGGCCAGGGCCTGGTCCCGGATCATCTCGGCATCGAGGCGGAACCGGGGACCCCGGGAAAGCAGTCGGTTGTAGAAGTCCTTCTCGAGGCGGGTGGCGTCGGTGGCCGCGCTCTGGCGGTAGGTGGCGGACAGGACGATGAGTTTCTGCATCGCCTTGACGTCCCATCCGCTGGCGACGAACTCGGTGGCGAGCCAGTCGAGGAGCTCCGGATGGGAGGGAGCTTCACCCTGGCGGCCGAAGTCTTCGCTGGTCTTCACCAGGCCGGTGCCGAAGCAGCGTTCCCAGAAGCGGTTCACGGTCACCCTCGCGGTGAGCGGATTGGCCGGATCGACCAGCCAGCGAGCCAGGGTCAGGCGGTTGGCCGGTTGGCCCTGGGGCAGCGGCGGAAAGGCCTCGGGAGTCCCGGGAAGGACCGTCTTGCCCCGGGTGAGGAAATCACCGCGGAGGTGGATGTAGGTCTCCCGAGGCTGGGGCTCGGAGCGTTCCTGCATCACGAGCGTGGTGAACTTCTGGCCGGCGCGCTGCTTGCGGTGTTGCTCCAGGGCGAAGAGCTCGCGCTCCAGGGAACGGACCTTCTCCGACGCCGACCGGTGGCTGGCCGCCAGGAGGCCGGACTGGTCTGCGGAACGCTCCTGCGTCGGACGTGAGGCGGCGACGCGGACCTCGTCGGCCAGGGGCCAGAGGCGCTGCGGATCCTTCTCGGTGGTGACGGAGATGCGGAAGCGGCCGATGCAGTGGCTGTTGCCGTGGTAATGGTCGAAGCGGAAAGTCAGGCGGCTGCCTCCGCGGTACCCGGCCGGATCCTGCAGTCGGGCGATGAGGAAGTGCCGCTCACCGAAGCGGGGACCGATGGCCCAACCGGTCTTGGGGTTGCGGTCGATGGCGTGCTCGGCCCGATAATACTGCTGCTCCCAATCGGCCGTGGCGCTGGCGAAGAAGAGGTTGGTGTTCGCCGGGGCGGGCCCCTGCCGCGGGGCCGCGGCGAAGGAGAATTCATCGAGGATGAAGTTGCCGCTGGCTCCCCAACGTCCCGGTCCATTCTTCGGGAGGCTGGGATCGGGCAACACCTCCAGCATCACGGCGGTGATGCCGGTGAGGTCGGTGTCGGCCTGGACGGTGATCGTGTCGTAGATGGGGTTCACGCCGGTGCCGAGCAACGAGCCGTCCGCGAGGTTGGTGTAGCCGGAGCCCCCGGTGGAGTGGGCGTTGATGAGCTGCAGGGGGCGCCAGGGATCCGGCTTCCGGGCGACCGACTTCTCCCAGGCGGCCTGCGCCGACCGGAGCTCTTTCTCGGCACCGGCCAACCGATCCCGGGTCTCCTGGAGCCGGCGGGCGAGGTGGGCCTCGCTGTCGGAGAGGTCGGGCTTGGGCACCTCGACCGAGGGCCCGAGGCTGTAGTTGCCGGAGTCGGCGCTGTTGTTGAAGAAGGCGTAGAACCGGTAGTACTCCTCGTGCGTGATCGGGTCGTACTTGTGCGTGTGGCACTCGGCGCAGTTCAACGTGAGCCCGAGCCAGGTCGTCCCGACGGTGGCCACCCGGTCTTTGACCGCCTTGGTGCGGTACTCCTCGGCGTCGCCGCCGCCCTCGTCGTTGACCTTGGTGTTGCGGTTGAACCCCGTGGCGATGCGCTGGGCCAAGGTCGGCTGGGGCAGGAGATCACCGGCCAACTGATCGATGGTGAACTGGTCGAAGGGCTGGTTGCGGTTGAAGGCCTCGATGACCCATTGGCGATAGGGCCAGATGGATCGGGCCAGATCGACCTGGTAGCCGTTCGAATCGGCGTAGCGGGCGAGGTCGAGCCAGCCGCGGGCCATGTGTTCGCCGTAGTGGGGCGAGGCCAGCAGGCGATCGACAAGGTTCTCGTAGGCCTTCGGAGACGTGTCGGCCATGAAGGCGCGGACCTCGGCCGGTTCCGGCGGCAGGCCGGTCAGGTCGAGAGAGACGCGGCGGATCAGGGTCGCCCGGTCCGCCTCGGGCTGAGGCTGCAGACCCTCCTTCGCCAGTCGGGCGACGATGAACCGATCGATGGGATTGCGGACGGTCGCCGTCGCGGGAAGATCCTCGGGGGGCTTGGGCCGAACCGGAGCTTGGAAAGCCCAGTGCTTCCGGGCATCGACCTCGGGCCAGACCGCCCCCTCGCTGATCCATCGGGTGAGGCTGGCCACCTCGGCCGCCGTGAGTCTCGGGCCCTTCGGGGGCATCATCTCGTCCGGGTCCGTCGAGGTGATCCGTCGGACGAGTTCGCTGGCCTCGGGTTTTCCCACCACGAGCGCGGGCTTGCCGGACTCGGCCGGACGGAGCGCCGCAGCCCTGGAGTCGAGGCGGAGATCGCCCTTCTGCTTGTCGGCACCGTGGCATTCAGAGCAGCGCCGGATCAGGAGCGGCTCGATCTCGGTCGCGAAATCGGTGGCGGCCAGCGCCTGGGAAACCAGGAGGGTTCCGGCGATCAGGGTGATCGCCTCGGGAAGCAGGGGGATCTTCATGGACTCTGGTATAGGACGATCTTCTTCAATCCACCCCTGGAATGCCAGACCGGAAGCGCGGCGTGGGATGGTTGGCATCGACACCGGCATCGACACCGGGAACCCGGGGATGCGAAGGCATGGTCAATCGGCCGGCAGGGCACTAGGCTCGGGTCCACACGGTGAATCCCTCTTCCATCCTGCTGATCGCCGGGGAGCCCAGCGGCGACCAATTGGCCGCCGAGCTGGTCGGGGCTCTGCGGCGGCGGACCGGTCCGATGCCGCCGCGCTTCTTCGGGGCCGGCGGACCGGCCATGGCCGACGCCGGGGTGGAGATCCTCTGCGACCTGACGGCCCATTCCGCGATCGGGCCGGCCGATGCGTTGCGGCAGCTGGGTCGGTTCCGGAGGGCCTTCGATCAGTTGTCGCGGGCCGCCCGCGAGAGGACCCCGGATGTGGTGATCGGTGTCGATTTCGGGGCCTTCAACCTGCGCTTCCTCAAGGCCGTCTCGGCGCTGGCACAGGAACGTGGCGGGACCTTCCGCAACTGGCGGCCTCGGCGGGTCCAGTTCGTGTCGCCCCAGGTGTGGGCCTCGCGCCCGGGCCGCGCCCGGGAGATGCCGCGGATCCTCGACCGGCTGCTCTCGATCCTTCCGTTCGAGAAGGACTGGTACGCCCGGAACGCCCCGGGGGTCCGTGTGACATTCGTGGGCCACCCGCTGGTGGACCGACACGGCGAGCCCCCGCGGCCGCCGGCCCCGCCGAGTGCCGGTCGCCGCCCCCACCTGGTCCTGCTGCCGGGCAGTCGCCCCGGGGAGCTCCGACGCCACTGGCCGGTGGTCTGCGACGCGGCCCGGAGGATCGCCCGCAAGACCGGGGCTCGGTGCACGCTGGTGATGCCCCATCAGGCCGCACTCGACGTGCTCGATGCGTTGCCGACGGGGATCCCCAGGCCCGAGGGGCTGACCGTGCAGGTGGGTCGTCTCTCCGAGGCCCTGGCCGACGCCGACCTCGCCATCGCCTCGACCGGGACCGTGACGCTCGAGTGCGCCTGGTTCGCCGTCCCCACCGTGGCCCTCTACAAGACCTCCTGGAGCACTTACCAGATCGGTCGGCGGATCATCCAGGTGCCCCATCTGGCGATGCCGAACCTGCTGGCCGGGAAGGGCGTGATGCCCGAACTCATCCAGGATGCGGCGACCCCCGAGGCCTTGACGGAGGCCGCACTGGGGCTCCTGGACAACCCGGGGGCCCTGGCCGCATGCCGGGAAGAATTGGCCCGGGTCCGACGCCTGCTCGGGCCTCCCGGTGCCGCCGAACGCGCCGCCGAGGCGATCCTCGCCGATTGAGTCGGGGCCGCCGTTCCGGGCGACCCACGATCAGCGTCGGGCCACCTTCTGGCGGGCGGCCTCCAGCGTCTGGCGTTCCGCTGCGGTCAGGCTGCCGATCCCGTCCCGGGCGATCTTCTCGAGGATGGGGTCGACTTCGCGCGCAATGAACTCGGCATCCGAAAGGGGTTCCGGCCGGGCGCGGGCCGGGCGCGAAGACGCCTTGAACGAAGGCTCAAGGATGCGACCCGAACCCGGGCCGGACCCTTCCTTGGCCCGGGCGCGGGCCGTGCGTTGCCGCTGGCGCCACCGATGCCAGGCATCGGTGGCCCGGTCCCAGAGGCCCTCGCCGCGATGCCCACCGACCTGGACCCAGAACCAGCCGTAGAGCAACCCGCCGAGGTGTGCGGCATGGGCCACTCCGTCCCGGGAGGGAACGAGGGTGAAGAACAGCGCCACCCCGACCGAGAGGTAGAGGAGGAACCGCGCGGGCACCGGCACGATCAGGGCCAACAGGATGCGGGCATCCGGCTCCAGACGGCAGAAGACGGCCAGGAACGTCATGAGCCCGGCCGAGGCGCCGACCACCCGGGGGGAAAACCCGTCCGGGAAGGCTGCGCTGGCGGCCAACTGAAAAAGACCGCCGGCCAGTCCTCCGGCGAACCAAAGGCCCAGCATGCGGCGGCCACCGAAGGCGGCCTCGATGGGACGTCCGAACATCCAGACCCCCAGGCCGTTGAAGAACAAATGGGTGAAGCTGCCGTGCAGGAATTGGAAGGTCACCAGTTGCCAGACCCAACCCGATCGCCAGACCTCGCTCGAGAGAGCGCCGTACCGGGCGAGGGACAGTCCGAGGTGGGCTTCTGCGATGGCCTCCAAGGCGAAGGCGACCACCAGGGCGATGATCAGCCTCAGGGTCCAGGACAAGGTGGCCCGAGGATCTTCCTCCCGCATGTAATCCCGGTCTGAAATCATCGTGCGGAACGATAGTCCGGCGTGGCCCGGTTTTCCAATGCCGATCCCCGGGGCCTTCCGCTCGGACCGTTCACCCCGAGGTCCCGCCCACCGTCCGCCGGAACAGAAGGACACAGGCCAGGCCACCGATGAACCCGCCCAGGTGGGCGAGGTGGGCGATCGGCCCCACCATGAACACCGCCCCCAGCGCGCTGAGGAGAACGCCACCGAGCAGGACGTGCTTGGCCCGGACCTCCAGGGGTATGATCAGGAACAGCAGCACCCGGAGTCTCTCCTCGGAATGCAACGCCCCGAGGGCCGCGATCAATCCGCACAACCCCGCCGATGCCCCCACCACCGGCGCGCCGAAGGCGTCGGGCATCATCCAGGCACCGGCCACATGGAGGATGCCCCCGAGGGTGCCGCTGACCAGGTAGAGCAGGAGGAACCTCCCTCGGCCCAGCGTGGTCTCCATCACCGGTCCGAGGGAGTGCAGCAGCAGGAGATTCATGACCAGATGGATCCAGCCCCCGTGAAGGAATTGGAAGCTCAGGCATTGCCACCAGGCGCCCTGGCGCAGGCCCTCGAGGCTCAGGGCATGGTTGAGTTCGAACCACCGACGCCGGCCCGGGTCGACGCGTTGGAGCCACTGCTCGTAGGCGAAGAACGCCAGGTTGAGAGCGATGAGCACCCGCGTGGCATGGCGCTCCAAGGGAGGCTCGTCCCCGGGATCCGGTCTCGGGTGGGGCGGTCGGTTCATGGGGGGTCCGGCCCGACGGGCGACGTCGACTCGGACAGCGATCAGTCCACCGAGACCATCGCCTTGATGACACCGGTCTCCGGTTTCAACCAGGACGGAAACTCGCCGATCATGTCACCGAAGCCGGTGCGGTGGGTGATCCAGGGACGCGTGTCGATCCGGCCAGCCTGGATGTGGTCGATGATGCTCCGGAAATCCCCGGGAAGGGCGTTGCGGCTGCCCAGGATGCTCAGCTCGCGTCGATGCAGGATGGGGGCGTGGGGAAAACTCAGGTCGGCCTGGGTGATACCCACATAGACCAGGCGCCCGGCGAAGGCGCAGAACGCCAGTGCCTGGCTCATGGAGCGGTGGGACCCGGTGGCATCGACGACCGACTCGGCCCCGTTGCCCTCGGTGAGGGCCTCGACCGCGGCGACCTCGGATCCATCCCCACGGGCCAGGACCGTGTCGGAGACACCCATCACCTCGCGGACGAAGGCCAGTCGCTGCTCGTTCATGTCCAGGACCACCGTCCTGGCCCCGCTCAGCTTGGCGAACTCGATGACGCTCAGGCCGATCGGACCGGCACCGATGACCAGGACCGTCTCCCCGGGCTTCGGGGCCGCGCGGAACACGGCGTGGCTGCCGATGGCCAGGGTCTCGACCAGGGCCAGCTGCTCGAAGCCGAGCGAACCGCCCCGATGGAGCTTCCGGGCGGGCACGGTGTAGAGACGGCGGAGGCCGCCATCGCAATGGACACCGAGGGTCTGGTTGTGGTGGCAGCAGTTGGTGTGTCCGCGGCGGCAGGCGTGGCAACGCTGGCAGTTGAGGTAGGGCTCCACGCTGCACCGGTCCCCGGGACGCACCTCGGTGACACCCTCGCCCACCGCGACCACCTCGACACCGAGCTCGTGGCCGGGAATCCGGGGGTAGGAGTAGAAGGGCATCTTGCCCAGGTATCCTCCCAGGTCGGTGCCGCAGATGCCCACTTGATGCACCCGCACCACGGCTTCACCCGGGCCCGGAGCGGCGGGTTCGGCGATGTCGATGACCCGGAACTGACCGGGTTTTTCCAATTGGATGGCCTTCATGCGAAAAGGTGGGGCCACCGACCGGATTCCCGGGTTGGACGGCCCGGACAACTGAACGGAAACCCCGCCGCCGAGGCGAGACAATCGTTCGATCCGGCGGCCCATGGGTGGGTTTCGACGATCCTGTTGACGACGATCCGGCGATGTAACACGTTCCAAGTGACCCTGCATGAACCTGCCTCCCCAACCCCGTCGTCACGCTCGGAGCGGCTTCACGCTCATCGAGCTGCTCGTCGTCATCGCCATCATCGCCATCCTGGCCGGAATGCTCCTGCCCGCCCTCGGCAAGGCCAAGTCCAAGACCGTGGGCATCCAGTGCATGAACAACACCAAGCAGCTGCAGCTGGGATTCACGCTGTACGCGGGCGACCAGGCCGAGGTGTTGTTGGCCTGCCAGGACGGCTTGCCTGACAGGCGCGCCAACTGGTGCGGCGGCGACGTCTCCTGGGGATCGAGCAACACCGGCTCCAACGACGTGGTCCGGAGCCCGATGATGAAGTATGTCGGCAACGCCTTCGCGGTCTGGAAATGCCCCGCCGACCAGTCGTTCGTGGTCGTCGGCGGCCGGCGTGTGCCGCGCTTCCGGAGCAACAGCATGAGCCAGGTGTTCGGGTACGGCGAGTGGCTGGACGGTTCCAATTCCGGCCGAAACCAGACCGCTTGGCGCACCTACTCGAAGGAGGGCAACATCGTGAACCCGTCACAGACCTGGGTCTTCGTGGATGAGCATTCCGGCAGCATCAACGATGCGGCCTTCGCCAACCAGATGCGCGATGCCGAGACGGCCAACGCCCGGATCATCGACATGCCCGCTTCCTACCACAACGGGGCCTGCGGATTCTCGTTCGCCGACGGGCACTCCGAGATCAAGCGCTGGCGCGGCAAGACCATCCAGCCCAAGACCGTCTTCGGACAGAATGTCTCCCTGAACATCCCCGCGGGCGATTCGCGTCCGGATGTGTTCTGGTTCTTCCAGAACACCACGGCTCCGGCCCGGTGATCCGAGGGGTGCAGGAGTCCCCCCTCAAGAGACCTCCGGTTCAAGATCCCAGAAAACAAGCAAAACGGGAGTGGATGCCCTGACGGCACCACTCCCGTTTTCGTCTCCCGGGACGCCGGGCCGTGAATCCCGGACCGGATCGACTACTTCCCGGACTTGGGAGACTTCTTCGCCGGCGGCGGCTGCTGCCAATCGGCGACCGACTCATTGGCCCAGATGTCGGCGATGGCCTGACGGCGGCGCACCACCGACGCCTTCTTGCCGCGGACCAGGATCTCGGCCGGCAATGAGCGGCTGTTGTAGTTGGAACCCATCACCGAGCCGTACGCGCCGGCGCTGAGCAGCGCGAGCGTGTCACCCTCGCCCACCTTGGGCAGGGGGCGATCCTTGGCGAAATAGTCGCCGCTCTCGCAGACCGGCCCGACGACATCGGAGGACACCAGGGCCCCGGCCTTCTTCGTCAGCGGCACGATCTCGTGGAAGCTGTCGTAGAAGGCGGGACGGATGAGGTCGTTCATCGCGGCGTCCACGATGACGAAGTTCTTCTTGCCGGTCTTCTTGATGTATTCGACCCGGGTGACCAGGGCGCCGGCGTTCCCGCTCATGAAACGGCCGGGCTCGAGCAGGATCTTCAACCCCAGAGGCTTCAGGAGGGGCACGAGGGTCTTGGCGTACAAGTCCGGGGTCAGGATCTTGCGACCGGCAGGGGTCTTCCACCAGGAAGCGTCGCCGGAGGCGAGAGCCTCCTTGTACACGATGCCGATGCCGCCCCCGATGCTGAAGAAGTCGAAGCCATGGCGGGCATTGAGCTTGGCCACCAGCGGCGCGACCTTCTCCACGGCCTTGCGGAAGGGCTCGACGTCGGTGAGCTGCGAGCCGATGTGCATCTGCAGGCCGCGCAGTCGGAGGTTGGGGAGCTTGGCGGCGCGAGCATAGACGGCCTCGATGGATTCGAACTGGATGCCGAACTTGTTCTCGTAGGTGCCGGTGGTGATCTTGGCGTGGGTGTGCGCATCCACGTTGGGGTTCACCCGGACGGCCACCGGGGCGATCTTCTTGAGCTTCACCGCCACCTTGCTGATGCGCGCCAGCTCGGCCTCGGACTCCACGTTGAAGCTGTAGATGCCCTGCTTGAGGGCGAAGGCGATCTCCTCCTCGGTCTTGCCGACACCGGCGAAGACGCACTTGCCGGGGTCGCCTCCTGCGGCGATGACCCGCTGGATCTCGCCGGCGCTGACGGTATCGAACCCGCCGCCGAGGTCCGCGAAGGTGCGGATCACGGCGAGGTTGGAGTTCGATTTCATGGCGAAGCAGATCAGGTGATCGAGCGGCGCCAAGGCTCCATCGAGCTTGGTGTAATGGTCGGCGAGGGTGGCCTGAGAATAGACGTAGAGCGGGGTGCCGTGCTTCTCGACGAGGCTGGAAAGGGCGACGTCCTCGCAGAAGAGCTCCCGACCGACATAGCGAAACGAATGCATCGGCGCGGTTTGTGCCACAGGAAACGCCCGGAGATCAACCGTGGGCCCCGCCACAGGGACGGGCGGAGCCGAGGCGGGCCGGCATGCACCGGGATCCGCGGACGCGAAAAGGCGGCGGGAAACCCGCCGCCTTGGTCGGAGCCGGACGCACTGGTCCGGTCAGGATCGGGACATGCCCCGCGCGGGATCAGGCTCCCATGCCGTCCTCGAAACTGCCCGCGGCCTGCGGGAAGCAGAGGTTCTTGGCCGTGTAGGCGATGCCGTCGGCCGAGCAGTAGTCGAGGGCCTTGTGGGCGCTCTCGGCCTCGACCACGAGCGGGGCCGACTGGCAGCCGTGCAGCTTGCAGTAGCGGTCCTGGTAGCCGACAGCCAGCAGCAGCTCGACATAACGCTGCATGTTGAGGTCACCGCTGCCGAGGTCGGTGAACTGCATGGCCCGGCGGGTCCAGTTGGGCTCCATGGTCCGCAGCGGGAAGCCCGGGCGGATGACGAAGTTCTTCACGTGGGCCGCGTAGATGTACTTGCCCACCTTGAGGAAACGGCTCTCCCAGGACTCGCCTTCCCAGCAGTGGGACGGATCGGCGTTGACCGCCAGGCAGGGGTCGTTGTCGCAGATGTCCACGAGCATCAGGAAGTCGTCGGCCGTCATGGCCGCGGTGCCGGGGTGGATCTCGTGGCACAGCTTCAGGCCCAGGCTGTTGGCATGCTTGCGCAGCTTGGCCGTCTTCTTGACGAAGCGCTCCTGGCCTTCCTTGACGAGGTCGAAGCCCGCGCCACCCCAGAAACCCCAGGGATAACCGCTGGCCAGCTCCCAGCCGAAGGCCACGCCCCAGAACATGGGCACGGACTTCACGCCGAGTTCGGCCGCGAGGTCCATGAGCTTGAGCAGGTACTTCTCGTGCCAGGCCTCGATCTTGTCGGGCGAGAGCTTGGCGACCTCGGGCGCGATGAAGGGATTGCCCGACTTCGTGCCGGTCCAGGCGCTGGTGTGCACCCAGAACGGGCAGTGGGCGGAGATGCCGTCCAGGCGCATGCCGCGGCTGCCGAAGGCGGCGGCGATGTCCTTGGCCTTGCGGAATCCGCCCTTGCCGTCCCCCAGCATGTAGTTGCTCGGCTGGGCACCGGCCGCACCGGCGGCCTTGGCGTAGTCGAGGAACTGCTCGAGGGACTTCGCGCCGTGCTGGGCGCCTTCGATCGAAGCGTGATAGGCGTTGGGCATAATGATGGTGTCGATGAAATTACCGGACGATGGACGGCCGTGGAACTAACCGCTGAAACCAGCGCAGGCAAATCGAATCCGCCGGTTTGCGTTTTTTTTGGAAACCCCGGGATTCACCGCGGGAGTTCGAGGCAATGCAGGTGGGACCGGTCCCTGAGGAAGAACCGGCCTGCGGCCACCGCCGGGAGCGCACGGGCCCCCGAGCCGGCCGCCTGGAATCGACCGGTCTCGCGGGGCTTTTCCGGATCGGCCTCCATCAGGCGCACCTCGCCGGTCTCCATCAGCAGCACCAGCGTGCCACCCGCCGCCAGCACGGAGCCCGAGCCGGCCCGGTCCAGCGTCCAGCGGACCTTGCCCGTCGCCGCCTCGACGCACCGGAAATCGGGTCCGGACTCCTGACGGCCATGGAAACCGTAGAGGAATCCGCGGACGAGCACCGGGGTCGCGAAGTGCGCCGAGAGGATCGCATCGCCCGACCAGGATTCGCGCAACGCTCCGCCCTCGGGCTTCAGCAGCACGGCCCCGGTGCCATAGCTGGCCGTGAGGAAGATCCGCTCGCCGACCACGACCGGGGAGGCGGCATTGACACTGGCATGGATGCGGGCCCGCCAGGGGAATCGGCCGGCCTCCACCCCGTTGGCCGGATCGAGCACCAGCAGGCCGGCCCGAGTGAAGCACAGGACATCCCTTCGGGCGCCTCGGATCCAGGGCACGGGAGATCCGTAACCGGCTTCGTCGGTCCCGGCCTTCCAGAGAACACGCCCGTCGGTCACCGCGAAGGCGACCACACCGGCCTCGGGGCCACCCACCTGCACGATGAGCCGATCACCCAGCAGCAGCGGCGAACTGCCGAAACCGAAGAAACCCGGTTCCGCCCCGAACCGTTCGGCGCAATCCACCCGCCAGAGCAGACGCCCGTCGGTCGCCGAGACCGCCCGGAGCATCCCGGAGGCTCCCAGGGCGAAGACCCGCTGCGGGTCTGCGGCCGGGGTCGCCGACGGACCATCACCGCCACCGAACTGGGCCGAGTACGAGGTCGGCAGGGCATGCGTCCAACGGGGCTTGCCATCGGTGACGGAGAAGGCCGAGAGGATCTCCTGCCCGCCGATGCGGTGGAACTGGTAGACGCTGTTGGACACCACCACAGGTCCACTGTGGCCCTCGCCCACGGCGGTCTTCCACCGCGGCACCCAACCCTCCTTGGGCATCCGACCGATGGCCGCCCCCACGACCTGGCCGTCCCGGCCCGGCCCCAGGAACTGGGCCCAGTCGGCATCCGCGGTCGCCGACAACACGAGCACCCAGACCGGGAAGACGGATTTCAGGCGGTGAACAAGGCGGGAGATCATGGAAGTGGTGGACATTCTCGCAGACCAAGCCGGTCCGACCAGCGGTCACGATCCGTGTCGATCGGGCTCGACGCAGCTCGAAAGCCGCGGACCGGACGCGGTCATGCTCAGTGGGCCAAAACCCGACGCATTATTCCGACCGGGGGAAGCCCGGTCGCTACTTCTGGTCGGCTCCGGTCACATCGATAGCCATCGAGATCTTGTTGCCCCCGGCCGCCTTGATGGCGTCGAGGACCCGGAGCACATGGCCATGCGTCGTCTGGAAATCCGGCTTGAGGTAGAAAGGGTAGTTGGTGTTGGAAGCCACCTTGGCCTCCACCCGGGCGGCCAGTTCCGAGAAAGGCAGCAGCTTGCCGCCGACTTTCATGTCGCCCTCCCGGTCGATGATGATCTCCATCATGTCGGGCTTGTCGGACGATTTCGGAGCCACTGCCGAAGGGAGGTCCATCTGCAGGGTCCTCAACCGGTTCATGGTGAGGGTGACCATCATGAAGGCCGCCAGGAGGAAGAACATGACGTCGATCAGCGGGATGATCTCGACGCGGGCCTTCTTGACGGAGGTGGGGGATCCCAGGTGCATGGTTCGAAATCGGTCGTGGTGCTACTTCGCCTTGCCCTCGGCTTCTTTGGTCACGAACGACACCCGGGTGAATCGGGCCGAGCGGACCTGCTGGAGAACCCCTCCGACCGCACGGTACGGGGCGGACTTGTCACCCGTGATGAAGACGGGGGTCTTGGGGTTCTGCTTGTAGCGTGCGTTCAGCTCCTGGATGAGCCCCGCGGTGTCGACGACGTTGGTGCCGATGGCCACGGTGCCGTCCTTCTCGACGCCGATGTTGAGGACATCGGGTTTGAAATCGTCGGTGGCCTTGCGGGCGTCGATCAGCTCCATGGGCCGTGTCTTCGACTGCTGGAGGCTCAACGACACCATCATGAAGGCCGCGAGGAGAAAGAACATCACGTCGATCAGGGGCACGATCTCGATGCGCGCCTTCTTGATCGCGATGGGTGACGAGAACTTGCCTCGCTTTCCCCCGGTCGATGCGGCACTGCGGCCGCCGCCTCCTCCTCCGGCCATAGGTCAGGCGTTCTTGGCTGCGATTTCGCGACGGAAGGCGGCCGTGTCGAAGCCTTCCTGCTTGGCCTTGGTCACCATGACCTCGACGTTGGTCGCCGCGGTCTCGAGGTCGAACTTCAGCTTCTCGAGCATCTCATTGTAGATGTTGAGGAAGAACACGCCGATGATGGCGATGCCGAGGCCGGCAGCGGTGGCGATGAGCGCCTCGCCGATGCCGCCCTGGATCTCGGTCATGGCACCGGCGATGCTCGATTCGCCCATCTTCTGGAACGATCCCATGATGCCGGTCACCGTGCCCAGGAGACCCAGCAGCGGAGCCAGCGTGATGCAGGTGTCGACGAGCACCATGAAGCGACCGGCCCGCTTGATCTCCTGGCCCGCGGCCACCTGGAGAGCGCCCTGGAGCGATCCGTTCACATGGGTCAGGCCGTGGTAGATCATCCGCACCACGGGATCGTCGGAACCGCGCGTCTGGGACACCGCGCCCTTGAAGTCGCTGTTCTCCATCGCTCCGAGTGTGCTTTCCAGCCGGGCCGTGTCGCGGCGACGCCCCAGCAGGAACCAGAAGATGCCGCGCTCGGCGACGACGGCGAACAGGATGAGGGCGACGAGGGCGATCGGATACATGATCGGTCCGCCCTTGGTGAAGTATTCGGCGAGGGTGTTGGCGAGCATTGTGGCGTCGGTCGTGTGGGTGGTTTTGGAAAACGGGTTCGGGGAGGATTCCGGTGGATGACTGCAGGCCTTAACGGAGGCGATACTCGAAGGGGACGATCCAGTCACCGGCGTCCTCCGGGCGGAATCGCCAGAGCCGGCGGACATGCTGCCGGAAGGCGCTGTCGAGCGTGGGGCTGCCGGAGGAGGAGAGAAGCTTCATCTCGGTGATCCCCCCGGTGGCGTCGATGGTGACCAGGAACTCACCGGCCCCCGACTCGCGACGCAGCAACGCCTCGCGCGGGTATTGCGGCTCGGGCGTGAAACGACCCTCGCCGGTCCCACCGCCACCTCTCTCGAACCGCCGAGGGCCCGCCGGTGCGGTCGGGGCGCTGCTGCGGCGGGTCTCACGGGGCGGAGGCACGGCGAAGTTGGGGTCCTTGGAGATGATCACCGGGCCCTTCACCTCGACCGCGAAGGCGACATTGGCATCGGCCGGGGCCACCACGACAGCCGGGACCGAGACCGGCTCGGCCGGGGCGGGCTCGTCGGGCGGAGCATCGTCCTCGGCGGGCGCCTCCTGCTGCTGCTGGGGCTCCTGCTTGAACTCCCGGATCTCGACCGGAGGGGTCACCTCGTCGGTGTTGAATCGCTGCAGCACCAGCCCGGGAGGATGGGCGATGCCCAAGACGCCACCGGCCAGGAAGAGCGCGCACACCGTGTTCATCCAGATGAGCCGCCGCCCGGTGTCTTCAGCGACCTGGGGCAGGCATGCGCGGTACAATTCGGAATGGAGCCGGTAGGTGGGCTGGGAACCACGCTCAGCATTCGGCCCGTCCACCGCCGCGGATGTGCTCATGGATGTCGGTTCCTTCCGGGTTGGAACGGGACACGCGCCGACCGGGAACCGTCGAAAACCCCCGGGGAAATCGAAGAGCTGCGGCGGGTCGGCCGTCCGCCACCGATCGGCGCGGAGATCCGGGCCGGGACCCAGGCGGGACCCGGGGCTGCAAGGGAAGCGAAGACCGACTCGACAACCCTCGACCAAACCGCCCGCAAACCGTCCGCGAAGCGAGTCGGAAAACGCACACTCTGTTGGATTCGAGCCAGGTTTTTCATTTCCTTGTTCTGTTTCAAGGGAAGCGATCCCCGTGCCATTCCTGACCAGCGGAGATCCGGTGACATTGAACCAAATCCGGCATTCGGCAATCCCGGTTGTTCCAGGGAACCGCCCGAGGCATGGACGGGAGCGTCGACCGACGCCGATCGGCTGCCCCCAAGACGGGATCATTCGCGGGGAACGACGATGACCTGGGTGCCGGCGATGAGGTCGTGCAACGCCCGACGCTCGGGACCCAGGACCATCATGTAACCCAAGCCGAAGCTCAGGACGCTGAGCATCTCGGCGCAATAGCGGCGAAAGGCCCCCCCGAATCCCACCGATTCGCCGTCCAGGGTGAGCACCTGAAGGCCCAGGAGCCGTTTGCCGGGCGTGGCACCGAATTGCCCCAGGAATCCCACGCTGTAGACAAGACCGACGCCGGTGTACACCGAGGTGAAGATGAGTTGGAACTTCAGGAGAAGCCACAGGTCCGGCTGGACGTCGCCGGACGATTCCAACTGCGCCTGCACCCGCTGCAGAAGATCCTGGAGCTCGTCGCGCCAGGGCATCAGCACCAGGTTCACCAGGAACAGGATGACCATCCAGTCGGCCACGAAGGCCAACAGTCGGGGCACGAATCCCGCCCGATGGAACGTCTGCGGAACGGGTGCCGGCTCGACGGGCTCCGGTCGGGGCAGGTCCCAGGCGAGTTCATGCCGCTCCGAGGCCGGGAGCCACCGCTCATCGGTCGGGTTCCAGACCAAGGTCATCCGGCCGAGCCGGCCTTCCTGGGCCCATTCCCGCAGTTCCTCGAGGGAACCCGAGTACTCGCGGCCGTCGGAACCGATCATTCTGTAGGGTGAAGACATGGACTCGACCGCTGACATAGTGCCTCGGGCGGGATTCAGCAACCGACTTCGTCATCGCCCGACCGGCGCGATCGGATGGCGTTTTTGCAGCGTTGCGGTTGAAACCGTCCCGGGTTCCGGGTGTCCTTGTTTCCAAGCGTCGCATCTCCTCCCATGAATCCTCCAGAGCCTTCCGCCGTTTCCGTCGCCGCGATCGAACAACTGACCGCCCGACGCCAGGCCCTGGTCGAGCAGATCGGCAAGGCCGTGATCGGCCAGCGGGAGATCATCGACAACACGCTGTTGACCCTCTTCGCCGGCGGCCATGCCCTGATCACGGGTGTGCCCGGTCTGGCCAAGACGCTGCTGATCCGCTCGCTCAGCCAGGCGGTCGACCTGCGGTTCAACCGCATCCAGTTCACGCCGGATCTGATGCCCAGCGACATCACGGGCACCGATGTCCTCGAGGAGGATCCAGAGTCCGGACGACGACGGCAGGTCTTCCTTCCCGGGCCGGTCTTCTCGAACCTGATCCTCGCCGACGAGATCAACCGGACCCCGCCCAAGACCCAGGCCGCGATGCTGGAGACGATGCAGGAACGCCAGGTCACCGTGGGCGGCAAGACCTATCCGCTGCCCCGGCCCTTCCACGTGTTCGCCACTCAGAACCCCATCGAGCAGGAGGGGACCTATGTGCTGCCCGAGGCCCAGGCCGACCGGTTCATGTTCTGCCTCAACACCACCTATCCCTCTCCCTCCGATGAAGAACGGGTGGTGCGCGAGACCACCGGCGCCTCGCAGGCCGTGATCACCCCCGTGATCACCGGGCCCGAGCTGATCGAGGCCCAGGCCCTGGTGCGCAGCGTGCCCGTGAGCGACGAGGTCATCGCCTACGCGGTGCGGCTGGTCTCCCGCACGCGGCCCGAGACGCCCGAGGCCCCGGCCTACATCCGCGAGTTCGTCCGGTGGGGAGCCAGTCCGCGCGCCTCGCAGTTCCTGGTGCTGGGGGCCAAGGCATGCGCGGCCACCACGGGCCGGCTTTGCGCCGACGACGCAGGAGTGCGGCAGGTGGCACGGCAGGTGTTGCGCCACCGGATCATGCCCAATTTCAACGCCCGCGCCCAAAAGGTGAGCGTGGAGACCCTGATCGACCGCCTCCTGAAGGAGGTTCCGATCCGCTGAGCGCCACGACTCTCCGGAACCGTCGCCCCATGCCCGACCCGTTCACAATCGATCCGCGCGTGCTCGCCTCGGTGGAGGACCTGCCGCTGCTGGCGCGGACCGTGGTGGAGGGTTTCCTCGACGGCCTGCACCGGAGTCCGTTCCTGGGCTACTCCACCGAATTCGCCAGCTACCGGCAGTACGTCCAGGGCGACAACCTGCGGCACCTCGACTGGAAGGTCTGGGCCCGCAGCGACGCGCTGTACGTCAAGCAGTTCGAGGACGACACCAACTACCGGGCGCAGATCTACCTCGACACGTCGGCCTCCATGGATCTCGGGAGCGGGCCGGCCCACAAGTTCACCTACGGGCGGCTGCTGGCGGCGGCGCTGGCACACCTGATGATCCTGCAGCGGGACGCCCCGGGGTTGGTGCTCTTCGGGCCCGACAGCCGCCAGGCGTTGCCGTGCGCCGCCTCGCGCAACCAGGCCCTGGAACTGTTCGCGGCGCTGGCCACGGCCCGGGCAGGCGGAGGCACGCGGGTCGGTCAGGATCTCTTCGGCATCGTCCAGGCCGTGGTCCGGAGGGGCCTCTCGGTGGTCATCTCCGACTTCTTCACGCCGGACGATTCGGGCTTCGAGCTCCTGCGCCAACTGCATGCCCACCGGCAAGAGACCCTGGTGTTCCAGATCCTCAGCCCCGAGGAATTGGAATTGCCCGAGACCGGGGAATGGATCCTGGAGGACAGCGAGAGCGGCGAGGAGCGCATCGTCCACCTCGACGAGGTGCGCGCCGGATACCGGCAGCGGCTCGAGGCCTTCTGCGACCGCTTGAAGTCCGAATGCGAGGGCTACGAGTTCGATTACGTCCGCCTCTCGACCGGCGAACCTCTCGAACGGGCGCTGATGGCCTACCTCGAACGGAGGGGCCACCTGTGAACCACCCCACCCGCTCGAGCGCCCCCTACTGACACCCGGCATGCCCTTCCTCTTCACCCATGCCTTCCTGCTGTCGGCCCTCGCGGGCCTGGGGATCCCCGTGCTGCTGCACTTGCTGCTCAAGCAGCGCAATCCGCGGATGCGTGTCAGCACCCTCCGCTTCTTCGAGGCCCGGGACACCCGGAGCTCTTCGAAACGGAAGCTGAGGAACCTGCTGCTGTTGCTGCTCCGGTTGCTGGTCTTCGCCCTGATCGTCCTGGCCTTCGCGCGCCCTTACCTGCCGGAAGGCTGGGGCGGCCCCCCCCGGCCCAAGCGGCAGGATCTCGTCCTGGTGCTCGACCGGACGCTCAGCATGAGGGCCGTCGACTCGGGCCGATCCCGGTGGACGGCCGCCCTGGACGAGGCACGACGGATCGTCTCCGGTCTGGCCGACGGCGACCGTGCCGCGCTCATCGCCGTCGGGGAGCGGGCCGAGGTGCTTTCCGGATTCGCTCCGGCCACGGTCGTCCGGGAACGCCTCCAGGGCCTGGAGCCCGGATTCGGCCACGGCGGGCTGGCCGAGGGCCTGCGCCAGGCGCTTGCCCTGGTGATGTCGCTCGAGTCCCCGGCCACCGCCTCGATCACCGTGCTGGGAGACCTCCAGCGGACCGGTGTCGACGGCCTCGACAGCATCGCCCTGCCGCGATGGCTCCCGGTGCGGTTTCTGCGCCTCGGCCAGTCGGTCGCGCCGAATGTCGCGGTCACCGACCTGCGGGCATCCACCGAGGCCGACGGACCCCTCACGATGACGCTGGCCAACCACGGCGACCGGCCGGTGACGAACCGCACCGTGCGCTGCCTCATCGATGGGCAGGCGGTCGCCGAGCTGACGTTTTCCCGGGATGCGGGCCGGTCGGAACCGCTGCAATGGAAACCGCCGCGGCTCGCCCCGGGATGGCACGAGGCCGAGGTCCGCCTGGCCGAGGACGATGCGCTGGCCGCAGACGACGTCCGGCGGCTGGCCTTCCAGGTCCCTGAGCCGATCCGGGTGCTCGCCATCGAACACCGGACCGGAGTCCGCTCCTTCGAAGAGCAGACCTTCTTCCTGGCCGCGGCGCTCGACCCGTTCTTCGGGGGCACCAACGCCGGCCGGGGCGGCTTCGTGGTGGAGGTCGTGCGACCGGAAGCCGTCGCCGCGTCCCTGGCTCCGGCCACCGGTTCCAGCGGCACGACCCGGGGCAGGATTCCTCCTCCCGACGTGGTCCTGCTCCCGGCGATGCGATCGCTGACGGCCGAGAGCGTCGCGGCGTTGAGCGCCTGGGTGGAACAGGGCGGTGGGGTGTTCTTCTTCGGGGGCGATTCCCTGGAACCCTCCCGCTTCAATGCCGAGTTCGGCACGATGTCTCCCGGCCAGTGGGGTCCACCGGCCTCCGCCGAGGCGGAGGTGGCCTGGCGGATCGGTTCGTTCGACCGGTCCAGCCCGGTGTTCCGGCCATTCGCTCCTGCCCGCACCGGTGGTCCGGCCGTGGCGGCATTCACCCGTCGGCATGCGGTGACGCCGGTGGCCGGCAGTGCCGTGCTCGCTCGATTCGACGACGGGCACCCGTTCCTCCTCTCGCGTTCGGTGGGCCGGGGAGCAGCCCTGCTGGCCAACACGTCGGCCGACACGGCCTGGACCGACTGGCCCAAGCACAAGAGCTTCGTGCCTTGGGTGGTCGCCGCGACGGGATGGCTGGCCGATCGGGGCGATGGACGCCGCCTGCGGACCTCCGAACCGCTGGTCACCGGGACCGACGCGCACATCCCCCTGGGCGGGAACCGCCGGCAGGCATCTCCGATCGAAGCCACGAACCCCAACGGCACAAGTCTTCGGGAGCCGTCCGCGGTCCAGATCCCGACGGCGAATCCGCCTTCGGGGGTGGCCCAGGGCCGCTTCGGTCTGCAGCTCCGGAACACTCCCAAGGCTCCCGCTGCGGCACTGGCGATCGGACCCGACGGATCCGGGGTGTTCGAGGTCCCGGCTCCCGGGTTCTACAGCGTCATCGACGATTCCGGTCGTGAGGTGCTCCGATTGGCCGCCAATCCTCCTCCGCTGGAGTCGGACCTCGCAGCGATGGAAGCGCCGGCCGCCGAGCGCGCGCTGGCCCGGCGCACCGATGCCGAATCCGACCTCCCGGCCGGCTGGTTCGGCAATGAACCCGGACGACAGGAATGGTGGCGTGTGCTCATGGCCGCCGCCCTCGCGCTGCTGTTGATCGAGACCGTTGTCGCCAACCGCTCCACCCCATGAACACCCCCGTCGACCAAGCCCGCAGCCGATTGGCCCAGACCGCGGGTCGCAAGGATGCCGCGCGCCGCACCGGCCTCGCCGCCGCCACCATCGCGGGCCTGCTGCTCGGCTCCCTGATCGTGATGCTGATCGACTATGGGCTGATGCTGCCTCTGGCGGTGCGGATCGCCGCCTGGGGGGCGCTGCTGGTGGGCTTGGCCGCCGGGGTCCGCCGGTGGCGGCGCTTGGGCCGCAAGACGACACCCCTCAAGGAGGCCGCCCTCGACCTCGAGTCGGCCCGACCCGGCCTCGGGTGCG
>CAYLTF010000008.1:0-56669 GCA_964386625.1 uncultured Akkermansia sp.
GCGATCAACGTGAACGACTCGGTCACCAAGTCGAAGTTCGACAACCTGTACGGCTGCCGCGAGTCGCTGGCCGACGGCCTGAAGCGCGCCACCGACGTCATGATCGCCGGCAAGGTCGCGGTGGTCTGCGGTTACGGCGACGTCGGCAAGGGCTCGGCCCACAGCCTGCGCGCCTACGGTGCCCGCGTGGTGGTCACCGAGATCGACCCCATCAACGCCCTCCAGGCCGCGATGGAAGGCTTCGAGGTCAACACCATCGAGAGCACCCTGGGCGTGGGCGACATCTACGTCACCACCACCGGCAACTGCGACATCATCACGACCGACCACATCCTCAAGATGAAGGACCAGGCGATCGTGTGTAACATCGGCCACTTCGACAACGAGATCCAGGTCGACAAGCTCAAGGCCACCAAGGGCGTGCGCATCGAGAACATCAAGCCCCAGTACGACCGGTACCATCTGCCCGGAAACAAGAGCATCTACCTGCTGGCCGAGGGACGCCTGGTCAACCTCGGGTGCGCGACCGGCCATCCGTCGTTCGTGATGTCCAACTCGTTCACCAACCAGACGCTGGCCCAGATCGACCTCTGGCAGAACAAGGACAAGTACGAGAAGACCGTGTACCGCCTGCCCAAGAAGCTCGATGAAGAGGTGGCCCGCCTGCACCTCGAGAAGATCGGCGTGAAGCTCACCAAGCTCACCAAGGCCCAGGCCGACTACCTCGGCGTGTCGCCTGAGGGTCCGTACAAGCCGGAACACTACCGGTACTGAGCGGGTCCGGCATCCTCGGAGGAGCCACATCACACGGCGGCGGGACTTCCAATGTCCCGCCGCCGTTTGTCTTTCACGGCCCGGCCGGGTGTCAGTCCTCGCCCTGGGCCTTGGTGAAGCCCGGGCGATCATCGAAGGCCTGGAGCTTCTCGAGGTGCATCCACCGCAGCCCTTGGCGCTCCAGGCCCGACAGCAGCGCACCCACCTCGGCGTTGCCGACATCGAGGGCGGGATCCCGGAACACGAACCGGCACCGGTGCTGGTCCACCACGTCGGTCTTGGCCCCCGTCAGGGGGAAGACCACCGTGCCGCGGTTGGAGATCATCTTCAGGCGGAAGGCCGTGCCCTCTGCCGCCGCCTGAACCTTCGGACCGAGCACCTCGGGCTGCAGCGGCGACTCGACGAACACGTCGAGGCCCACCACCGCGCGCTTGGCGGGCCGTACGAGGTCCACCGCGGTCGAGGTGACCGGCAGGACCAGCTTGGACCGGGTCCTGGCCGGGGTGCGCTGGGGCGTCTTGCCGAGGTTGGCCAGGATGGCGTCGGTGAAGGCCCGCGTGCCGCAGGAACCGGCATCGCCGGCGAAGTCCCGCGTCCGGTGGCGTCCCTCCTCGAAGGTGAACAGCACGGCGTTCTCCAGCCGGTCGGCCTCGGCATGGGCGCCGATGTGCCGCAGCATGAGCACGCCCGAGAGGATCATCGCCGTGGGGTTGATCACGTCCTTGCCGGCGTACTTGGGCGCGGAGCCGTGGACCGCCTCGAAGATGGCCACCTCCGACCCGATGTTGGCCGACGGGGCGAACCCGAGCCCGCCGACCAGTGCCGACGTGAGGTCCGAGAGGATGTCCCCGTTCATGTTGGTCGTGACGATCACCGAGAACTGCTCCGGGCGGCGCACCAGCTGGTGCGCGCAGTTGTCGACGATGATGTGCTGGGCGTTGATGTCCGGGTATTCCGGGGCGATCTCCTCGAAGGTGCGCTTCAGCAGACCCTCGGTCATCTTCATGATGTTGGCCTTCGTCGCGCAGTGGACCGTCTTGCGTCCCTCGGCCCGGGCCACCTCGAAGGCCAGGCGCACGATCTTCTCGCAGCCCTTCCGGGAGATGAGCTTGAGGCACTGGGCCACGCCCGGGGTCTGCATGTGCTCGATGCCCGCGTAGAGGTCCTCGACGTTCTCGCGCACGACGACCAGGTCGATGCCGCGGCCGGCGTACGGCGTGGGCACGCCGGGCAGTTCGCGCACCGGCCGGATGTTGCCGTAGGTCTCGAACAGTTTCCGGAGCGTGACGTTGGCGCTCTTCTCGCCGAAGCCGACCGGCGTCTCGAGGGGACCCTTGAGCACCAGCCGGGTGCGGCCGATCGAGTCGAGGGTCTCCTGCGGCACGCCGGAGGCGATGCCTTTGCGGAAGATCGAGGCGCCGGCGTGGGCCTCTTCCCAGGCGATGCGGACGCCGGTGGCGTCGATGAGGCGGCGTGCGGCATCGACGACCTCGGGGCCGATGCCGTCGCCGGGGATCAGTGTCACTGGGATGCTGGGGGATGCGTGGGATGTCATGGTGTTCATGCTGTGGAGATGGGTGATCGAGGCGGTGGCGCCCTCAGGCGGCGAGGCGGTCCTCCGCGTCGGGCGTGCCCGGGCGGGTGGGCGTGTCCCGAGGATCCGGGATCCTCGCCAACAGTTCCGAGGCCAGCCATGCCCTGGCCGACCGAGGCGAGTGGAACAGGGGGGCGGGGATGCGGTGTTCCCCATGACCGAGCAGCCGGATCCGGGCCTGGCCGTCGCTCTCGAGCCAAGCCCCCTCGAACGACATCTCGTCCAAGAGCGCTCCGAGCAGGGACCGGGGATGGGTCAGGCTGACCCAGAGGATCCTCCCCGCCTCTGGGGATCCGCCCTGGGGATCGGCATCCCATTGGTCCAAGTGACGGATCGTGATGCCTTGGCAGGATTGCGCCGCATTGCCGGCGGGGTCCGTCCCTTGGGCAGCCCGGGGCCCGCCGGGCCATGGCGTCGTCGTACAGGTTTCAGGATTCATGACGGCGGGATCCTACCTTGGAAAAGGCATTCAAAAATATCGAAAGTCAGAATGGATCGTGCGGTAATTCCGAAACGATGAATCCCATGGAAGCGACACGGGAGACGGGGCAGTGGCTCAACTACCACCACCTGCTGAGGTTCCGGTCGATCGCACGGGAGGGAGGCGTGACCCGTGCCTCGCGGCAACTGCGGGTCTCGGCCTCGGCGCTCAGCGAGCAGTTGGCCGAGCTGGAGGCATGGCTCGGCGAGCCCCTCTTCGATCGTCAGGGCAGGTCGATGGTCCTGACCGATGCCGGCCGGGCCGTGCTCGACCACGCCGACGCGATCCACGAGACCGGGGCCGAGCTGCTCGACCTATTCCGCAGGCCCGGCACCCAACGGAAGCGTCGCACTTTGCGCATCGGGGCGGTGGCGCCCCTCTCCAAGAACCTGCAGTTCGATTTCATCGAGCCGCTCCTCACGCGACCGGACGCGGTCCTTTCCGTCTCCGCCGGGGCCTTCGAGGACCTGCTGGTGCGCCTCCGCTCCCATGAGCTCGACGTGGTCCTTTCCGAGTCGCCGGCTCCCCCGGGCGGATCGCCCGAGGTGTTCAACCAGGTGCTGGGCGAGGTTCCGGCCTACCTGGTGGGACGCATGCGATCCTTGGACGAATCCCGGGGGTTTCCGCGATGCCTGAAGGGGGTTCCCCTGTTCCTTCCGGCCCGCGACGCGCCCCTGCGCGAACAGTTCGAACTGCTGCTGGCCCGCGCCGGGGTGGAGCCTGAGGTCCGGGGCGAGGTGGACGACATGGCGCTCCTGCGTCTCTTGGCCCTGTCCGGAAAGGGGCTCGCTCTGACCTCGGCGATCGTCGTCGAACGGGAACTGGACTCCGACCGGTTGCGCCAGGTGATCCCGCTCCCCGGGTTGTCGGTCCGCTTCCACGCCGTGACGGTGCGTCGGCGCTTGGCCAATCCGTGGATCGAGGAGGTCGTCTCCGGCATCCGGGAGCGGATCGGCCGATTCATCCGGACCGTCGAGACCTCCCGGACCTCCCGCGGTTCGGCCGCATCCGCCGGATCCGGACGCGCGAAGGTCCGGAGAAAGGCCCGGCGCAGCGCCTCGGGCGGTTCCTGACGCGACCGGTGACCGGCTCCACCTCAGGCCGGTTCGACCACGGGCGGGGTCAATCCGGTGCGGGTGTAGAACCGCGGGGTGTCCTTGTCGCGCTTCAGGCTCACCTCGAACTTCACGGCCGCCTTGCGCGACAGTCCGTCGTGCCTCCAGACCACGGGCCAGGGACCCGGCTGGCCGGTCCACTTCGACACCTCGGCATCGGCCGTCAGGGCGAACTGGTCGAGGTTCTCGGTGTGGCCCACGAAGCAGCGACCCGCCGGGTTGCGGAGGACGAAGACGGACCAGGTTTCAGACGCGGAGGACGGCGCGGGCACGGAAGATTCCACGGGGTGATCATGGGGTGGGCACGCCCCGAGGGGGAGCAGATTCGAAGACCGACGGATCGGCGGCGCGCCATCGTTCACCGTGCCGCCGGGGGCCGGGCGAGGCCCGCGTCCCTTGGGCTCATCGTCGCATCGAGGCCGTGGCCCCGTCGGCCAGCGCCTGGATCTCCGCCGCTCGGAACTGCGAGGTGTCGCCCCGAGTGGTGTGCACCAGGGCCGCGTAGGCCAGCGCGAAGTCCAGGGCCTTGCCGATCGGCATGCCCGACAGGAGCCCGTGCAGGATGCCCCCGGAGAAGACGTCGCCCGTGCCGACCCGGTCCACGATCTCGAGGTCGCGGTATTCCCGGCCTCGTCCGAAGCGCTCGCCGATACCCACGAAGCCACCCAGGTCGTGCCGGTGTCCTTGATGCACGGTGCGTTCGGTGCCCGCGATCAGCCGCAGGCGGGGAAAGGCGCGGCTCACCGCCGCCACGAGTGCGGCGGTGCCCGAATCCGGATCGGGGGCCGAGGCGCCGAGCAGGGCGCGGAAACCCTCCGGGCTGCCGATGAGCAGGTCGGACTGGTCGACGAACTCGCGATTGATCTCCGCCGCCCGCTCCGGCGTGGCGAGCGAGGCCCGGAAATTCAGGTCGTAACTCACGAGCGTTCCCGACGCCCGGGCCGCGGCGACGGCCGCCTGCAAGGTGGCCCGGGTCGATTCGGACAGCACGGCGAAGATGCCGCCGCTGTGCAGCCAACCCACGCCCTCCCGCTGGAAGACCGCCGTCCAGTCCACGTCGGCCGGGACCATCTGGCTGGCGCTGGAATGGCCCCGGTCGAAGAGCGCCATGCCCCCGCGCACACCCACCCCGATCTCCGCGAAATACAGGCCGACGCGATTGGCGCGTCCCAGTCCGTCATGGGGTTCCAGGGCCACGTGGTTCACATCCATCCCGACCGCCCGGGCATGGTTGAGCACGATGTCGGCCAGGGGGGTCTCGGGCAGTTTGCTGGCGAAGGCCGTCCGCCAACCCAACCGGGCCGCCGCGTAGGCCGCGTTGTACTCGCCTCCGCCGACGTCGACCTCCAGCGATCGCGCGAACTCGATCCGTCCGTGCCCCGGGGGCGACAATCGGATCATGCATTCGCCCAGCGCCATCAGGTCGTGCCGGCGCGAGGCGGCGGGCCGGGAAGGGAGGTCCAGCGGTTGGTCGAGGAAATCGGGTTCCGGGTTCATTCGGGAGGCGGAGGAGGTTTCGGCGACCGGCCTGGGCCTGCCGACGTCGCTCGGGTGCGTCACAGTTTCGCCGCCCAATGGAAGGCGACCAGCGAGAAGAGCATGCCCGCGATGCCGACGATGGTCTCGCAAACCGTCCAGGTCTTGAGGGTCTGCCCGACGCTGAGGCCCAGGCTGTCCTTCACGATCCAGAACCCGGCGTCGTTGAGGTGGCTGAGGAAGAGCGATCCGCAACCCACCGCGCAGATGATGAGCGCGACCTGGTGGGGGTTCATCTCGGGATGGGCCGCCAACACCGGCACCAGCAGGCCGGAAGCGGTGGTGATGGCGACGGTGGCCGAGCCGGTGGCCACCCGGATGAAGGCCGACACCAGCCACCCGTAGAGCAGCGGGCTCAGGTGGGCCGCATCACCGGCGCGGCCGATGGCCTCGGCCACCCCGGAATCGCGCAGCACGCGCGCGAAGCCGCCGCCGCCGCCGATCACCAGGATGGTCAATCCCACCGCGCCGATGCACTGCTCGGTGAATTTCAGCACCTCGGTCCGGGTGTAGCCGCAGCGCGTGCCGAGCGTCACCGAGGCCAGCAGCACCGCCAAGAGCAAGGCCAGGGTGGGGTGACCGACGAACTGGGCGGCCTCGCGGACGGGATGCCCCTTGGGCAGGAGCAGCTCGGCCACCGTCGCCAGGAGCATGAGGAGCACCGGGCAGAGGATGCTGAAAAGCGTCAGGCCGAAGCCGGGCAGGCGGAAACGCGGGTCGGTCGAGGCGGCCTTCTGCGGGATGGGGGGCGGGTTGGCCTGGACCCGGCCGACCACGAATTTGGCATAGATGGGCCCGGCCACGGCGGCCGTCGGGATGCCGATCACGAAGCCCCAGAACAGCACCAGACCCATGTTGGCCTTCAGCGCCTCCACGGCGACCACGGGTCCGGGATGCGGCGGCATGACCCCGTGCATGACCGACAGGCAGGACAGGAGCGGCAGCGTGAGCCGCAGGAAGGGTTGGCGGGTCTCGTGGGTGAGCGTCAGCAGGATCGGCAGCAGCAGCACCAGGCCCACGGCGAACCAGGTGGTCAGCCCCACCGCCAGTGCCAGGGCCATGATGCACCACTGGATGCGCTGCGGCCCGAAGACCCGCGCCAACCGCGAGGCCAGCACCTCGGCCCCGCCCGACTCGGCCAGGAGCTTGCCCAGCATGGTCCCGAGGGCGATGACGCCGGCGGTCCCGGCGAGGGTGGCCCCCAGGCCGTCGCTGAAGGACTTCATCACGCCCAGCACCGTGTAGGCGGCGGTCTTGCCGTCGGTGGCGGTGAGCACCTTGCCCGTGGCGTCCCGTGCGGGCACGTCCAGCAGCAGCACCGCCCCCAGGCCCACCACCAGCGAGGCCATCAGCAGCGACAGGAAGGCGTTCACCTTGGCCTTGGTGATGAGCACGATCAGGGAGGTGATCGCGATCAACGCGAGGAGGATCAGTTTCCAGTCCTGGGGATTCATGGGCTTGGCCGCAGAGGCTGGCAGGGAAGCGGGATCGTGGGCAAGGGGGCTGTCCGGTGGCGCAGCCGGTTCTGCCCCTTGTCATCGCCCGGTCTGCCGGTAGTCTGTCGCCCGACGTGCCGGACCGCATCCAACAACTCTATCCTTGGATCTTCGCCTTGGTGGTGGCCTTGAGCCGCTGGCCTGGCCTGTTCCCGCCCAATTTCAGCGTCGTCTACTCGCTGTGCCTGTGCGGCGGGATGTTCTTCCCGGGGCGGCTGGCGATCGCCCTGCCTCTGGGAACACTGCTGGTGAGCGATGTCGCCCTCAACCTCTGGTACCAGTTCGGCAAGGGATACGACGTGTGGGACCCGGCGTCGCTGGTCTACATGGCCGGCAACTACGCCGGGTACGCCGCATTGTTCCTGCTGGGTCGCGGCCTCAAGCCCCTGGTGCCCGGCCGGCGCTGGCTGCGCATCCCGCCGGCCATCCTCGGCAGCCTGCTTGGGGTGCTGCTCTTCTACGGCGTCACCAACACGCTGGCCTGGTTGCGCGACCCGGCCTATGTCAAGACCCTCGCCGGCTGGTGGACCGCCCTGACCACCGGTTCGGCCGGATGGCCTGAGACGTGGAAGTTCCTGCGCAACAGCCTGCTGAGCAGCGCCTTGTTCAGCGCGCTCTTCGCGGTGACCTGGCAGGCGGCCTCGTCGGAATCGCCCGTCGAGAAGGGCGAATGCACCCCGCCGGCCGAGGCCGAGCCTGAGGCCGAAGAACAGGCCGCCTGACGACCATGCGCCGATCGCCATGACCGTCGGCCTGATCTCCGACACCCATGGGTTCTGGGATGAGCGCATCCCCGGCTTGTTCGCGGGCGTCGATCACATCCTCCACGCGGGCGACATCGGTTCGACGTCCATCCTGGTCGAACTCGAGCGCATCGCCCCGGTCACGGCCGTGATGGGCAACTGCGACGGTCCGCCCCTCGACGCGCGTGAGACCGAGGTGCTTGAGCTCGCGGGGCATCGCTTCCTGGTCCATCACATCGTCGATCCCCGCTCGCCGCACGAGCGCCTGGCCCGGAGCCTCGAGCATCACCGTCCTTCCTTCGTGGTGTTCGGGCACACCCACAAGCCCCATGACTCGCGGGTCGGACCGATCCGATTCCTGAATCCCGGGTACGCCGGTCGGGTCCGCTTCAACCAACCCCGCAGCCTCGCCGTCCTGGACCTGTCCGACCCGGCCATGCCGATGCGCCTGATCGACCTCGGGCGCCCGGGAGGCGATTGAATCACTTTGACGCCCCCGCCGTCCGCTTGCACGTTGGACCTCGTTCAACTCTTGGAATTATGAGCCTGAAAATCGCTTCCACCGTTCTCCTGTCCGCCGTGGTCAGCCTGTCGGCCGCCGACTTCGACGCCAGCAAGCTGCCCCCCGCCTCCACCCAGCAGGGCGTGACCTACGAGAAGGACATCAAGCCCCTCTTCGAACGTTCCTGCTTCAAGTGCCACGGGGCCGAGAAGCAGAAGGGCAAGCTGCGCCTGGACTCGCTGGAGGCCACCCTCAAGGGCGGCTCCAATGGCGCGGGATTCGAGAAGGGGGCCAGCGCCAAGAGCACCTTCGTGGCCAGCGTCGCGCGCCTGTTGGCCGACGACGAGAACATGCCGCCCGAAGGCAAGGGCAAGCCCTTCACCAAGGAAGAGGTGGGCCTGCTCCGCGCCTGGATCGATCAGGGCACCAAGTGAGTCGGGCGACCCCGGGGTTGTTCCCATCACCGGTGTGTCGGGTGATCCCCGCCGCCGGTGGGTCTCCGCTTCGAAGCTGTCCGTCCTGACCCGGTCGCCGTCTTTCGCCTGATCCACCACATGCTCACGCTCCACGAATTCCACGCCGAACAGGGCGCCGTCTTCACCGAACTCCAGTCGATGGAGGCCGTGGCGCATTACGGCGACGTCGCGACCGAGTACTCCGCGCTCCGGGACTCGGTCGGACTGGCCGACCTGAGTTTCCGGGGCCGCCTGTGCCTGTTGGGGGCCGACCGGGTGCGCCTCCTGCACGGCCAGGTGACCAACGACATCCAGGCCCTCAAGACGGGGCAGGGATGCTATGCGGCCTTCACCTCGCCCAAGGGCCGGATGCAGGCCGATGTGCATGTCTACGCCCTGGCCGACGAGCTCCTGCTCGATGTCGAGCCCGGCCTGACCGCCTCCCTGATCCAGCGGCTCGATCACTACATCGTGGCCGACGATGTGCAGGCGGTCGACGTGGCCGGGCATTACGGCCTGTTTTCCCTGCAAGGTCCGAAGGCGCTTGAGGTTCCCGGCCTCCTGGACCCGGGCCTGACCTTGGCTTCGCAAAGCCACGGCATCGTCCATCGTCCGGATCCGGAACTGGGCGACCTGTACTGGGTGAACCACGCGCGCACGGGCAGTCAGGGAGTCGACCTGTTCGTCCCCGCAGCGGCCATGGGGATGGTCTGGGACAAACTCTGTCTGGCCGTGCGATCCCGGGGCGGGCGGCCCGTCGGTTGGTCGGCGCTGGACCTGGCCCGCATCGAGGCGGGCATCCCGCGCTTCGGCGTCGACATCGACGAGAACCATCTGCCTCCCGAGGCGGGCCTCGACCGCAACGGCATCAGCTACACCAAGGGGTGCTACATCGGCCAGGAGACCATCGCCCGCATCCGCACCTACGGCCAGGTCACCAAGGCCCTCCGGGGGCTCCGCTTCGAGCCGGATGCGCCGATGCCGGCCCGCGGCGACAAGATCTTCCATCACGGCCGCGAGGTGGGGTCGCTGACGAGCGTCATTCGCTCTCCGCGACTGGGATGCCCGGTCGCCCTGGGATACGTCCGCAAGGAATGCAATGCCCCGGGCACGTCCCTGGTGGTCCGTTCGGCCTCCGGCCCCGAGATCCCCGCGTTGATCGTGCCGTTGCCGTTCTCGGGCTGAGTCCCCGGTCTGCCCGCTGTTCCGGACTTCCCAGACTCCCCGGCCCTCCGCTGCCTACCGAGGGTGGTGCCTTCCCTCGTCATCCCGGATGCCAGTGTCGGGGGCTTCGGGAAAAACTTGGCATCGCGCCCGCCGCTTCGCTTGACCGGGCGGCCGGTTCTGGCGGAAATCTTTCCCGATGCCTACTCGTTCCCCTCTCCGCGCCGTTGCCGTGGCCTTGGCGGCCGCCTCTCTGGCCTTCACCGGCTGCAAGGCCACCATCAAAGACCCCAAGACCGAAGGCTACGTGCCGATCTTCGACGGCAAGACCCTTGCCGGATGGTCGGGTCGCTCGGACCTCTGGAGCGTCCAGGAGGGGGCGATCACCGGCACGACCCATCGCGATCACCCGATCGCGGGGAACACCTTCCTGGTCTGGACCAACGGCACGGTGTCCAATTTCGAGCTGCGCCTGCAGTACCGCATCTTCAATGGCAATTCCGGGATCCAGTACCGCAGCAAGCTGGTGGATGCCGACAAGTTCGTGGTGGGCGGCTACCAGGCCGACTTCGAGGCCGGCAAGACCTACAGCGGCATCCTGTACGAGGAGCGCGGGCGCGGCATCCTGGCCGAGCGTGGTCAGCGCACCGTCATCACCGATGAGGGTGGCAAGACCAAGGTCACCGTGGTGGGCAAGTTGGCCGATTCCAAGGACCTGCAGGCCAGCATCCGTGACGAGCAGTGGAACGACTACCTCATCGTCGCCGACGGCAACCACCTCATGCACTTCATCAATGGACGCATGACGGTCGATGTGGTCGACCAACAGGCCGCCAAGGCCGCCAAGGAGGGCATCCTGGCGTTGCAGATCCACGCCGGTCCGCCGATGGTCGTGCAGTTTCGCGACGTGAAGATCAAGAAGCTGCCTTGAGGGTTGGCCATGGGACTCCGCGGACGATCCGCGGACGACCCGCGGACCACGACGCGCCGGGGCGGGGGAGACCTCGCCCCGGCGCGACTGTTTCGGAGACGACTCCCGGCTCTCCCGATCCCGCCGGTCGCAAACGCCGCGTGTCGGCTGGAGTGCGCGTCCGGTGATCCGTGAAAGGGGGCGTCGATCGGGTTCGCCGGGGCGCCAAGGAGTCGGTCTGGTGGGCCCAACAGGATTCGAACCTGTAACCAAGGGATTATGAGTCCCCTGCTCTGACCGTTGAGCTATGGGCCCGACCGCCGACCGGTCTCGTTGCCCGTGTCCGGGGTCCAACGACCAGTCATAGGTACTCGAAATCCCGGAGTCCCCGCAAGCGTCCCAAGACCGGATCCGTCGCCTGGATCAGAAGACCGGCCCGAGTGGCCAGGGCGCGAACTCCTCATCGCCGAGGCCGGCCTGCTCGCTCTTGGTGCGCTCGCCGCTGGCGGTGGCCAGGATGGCCTCGAAGATCCGTTCGCCCACCTGGGGGATGCTCTCCTCGCCGTCCAGGATGGTCCCGGCATTGAGGTCCATGTCGTCCTGCATCCAGCGGTAAAGCGGTGTGTGTGTGGACACCTTGAGGCAAGGGGCGGGCTTGCAGCCATACACGCTGCCCCGGCCGGTGGTGAACACGCCGACGTTGCACCCGCCGGCCACCAGGCCCGTCATGCTCACGGGGTCGTAGCCCGGGGTGTCCATGAAGCACAGGCCCGGTCCGGTCACCGCCTCGGCATACTGAAGCACCGCCATGAGCGGCGCCTGCCCGCCCTTGGCCACGGCGCCGAGGCTCTTCTCGAAGATGGTCGTCAGGCCGCCCTCCTTGTTGCCGGCCGAGGGGTTGTTGCTGATCGAGGCCCCGTGCATCCGGGCGTGGTCTTCCCACCAGCGGATCCGCTCCAGCAGCGCGTCGGACACCTCCCGCCGGACGGCACGCCGGGTCAGCAGGTGCTCGGCACCGTAGATCTCCGGCGTCTCCGCCAGCACCGTGGTGCCGCCGTGCCGGACGATCAGGTCGCTGGCCCACCCGAGGGCCGGGTTGGCGGTGATGCCGCTGTGCCCGTCGGAACCGCCACAGTTCAACGCGACGACCAGGCGGCTGAGCGGTTGGGGCGAGCGGCGCTGGGCGGCGACGGTCGGCAGCAGGCCGCTCACGGCCTTCACGGCATCCTCCACGGTCCGGGCGATGCCGCCCTGCTGCTGGATGTTGAGCACCAACGGCGGTTCGCCACCGCCCTCCGGTTGGTCGAGCCCGTGACGGCGCACCAGAGCGGCGGCCTGGTTGGTCTCGCAGCCCAGGCCGATGATCACGTAGGCGCCGATGTTGGGGTGCCGGGCGATCCCGGCCAGCACGCGCTGGAGGATCTCGGTGCCCTGGTCGGCCGTGGCGCATCCGGCCTTGTGGGTGAAGGCCACGACGCCGTCCACGCCAGGGAAGTCGCGTCGCAGCGCCTCGGGCGTGAACCGTCGGGCCACGAACTGCGAAACGCTCGCCGAGCAGTTCACCGACGAGATCACCGCCACGTAGTTCCGGGTGCCCGCGCGGCCGCCCGGGCGAGTGAAGCCCTGGAAAGTGCGCCGCTCCGACTCGGGCAGGAGTTCCCAGGGTGCGGTGGGGGCCAAGAAATGGTCGCCCGTGGCCAGCTCGCCGGTATCCACATTGTGCACGTGCACATGGGCGCCCGCCGGGATGTCCATCGAGGCACGGCCGATGAACTGTCCGTACTTGCGGATCGGGGCTCCCTGCGCCAACGGCCGGAGCGCGACCTTGTGGGCGGCTGGGATCGTGCCCTGGATCACCAGCCCCCCGGCGGTCTCACCGGCGAGCAGTCGGCGGCGGGCGACGGCGACATCGTCGTCCGGGTGGAGTCGGATCAGGGCATCGGCGGCGGTCGGGCTCATGGTGGTCGCGGGCAAAATGATCCCGCCACCGGCCCGGGGCCAGACTGTTTCTCCAAGGTGAAATTCCTGGCCCGGGCAGCCGGGGTTTCACGGCCCCGCCGGGGCGAGCACTCGGAAGAAACGCCGTTCGCCCGAGACCGGTTCGGTGCGCTCGATCTGGCGCGCCTCGGGTTGGGCTGGCACCTCGAGCAGGGAGGTCCACACAGCCTGTTCCAGCGAATCGGAGACCTGGAGCGAATAGCGTTGGTTGGCGGCGGCGGGGAAGCGCAAGACCAGGCCCGCGGCGGTCGGTTCCGCACCGAGGCGCGGGATCGCGGTCATGCCGCCGGTGCCCGGAGTGCCGCCCACAGTGCCGCTGGCCCTCCACTGGGTTTTGTCGCTCCAGGCGTCGGGGTTGGCCTGCTCATCGACCACCTCCAGCGAGTAGCCACCCCCGTCGGTCGCCGGGTGCCAATCCTTGTAGCTGAAATCGAGGATCTCTTCGCCGCGTGCATCGAGCAGGCGGAGACGCTCCCCGCCGTTGTCGAGGCGGCCGGAGTATTGCCCGGCCACCGGCACCGAGGTCCCGTAGCGGGCCGCGAAGGCCGCGCGGTCGGCGACCACCACGAGCCGCTCTCCCGGGTTCAGGCGTTTCACGGTCGCGCCCGAGAAGTCGAAGTCCACCCCGTCCACCAGCCGCACGCCGGACAGGTCCAGCGTCTCGGTGGTCGACACGTTGCGCAGTTCGAGGAACTCCAGGTCGTCGGGGACGAGCGAGGCCTGGGCCACGGCCGGCGGGTTGAAGTGGATCTCGGTGATCCGCAGCCAGCGCTGGGCGGGCCCGGGGTCGCCGGCGTAGGCGAGCTGGTGGGCGGTCCGGCCCCTCGGCGTGACCAGCGTCACGGTCTCGCCCCGGGCCGACAGTTGACCCGAATACGGGCCCACCACGAAGAGTCCCTGTCCGCCGCGCGGCCCGGCGGTGCGGGCGCGGAACTGTCGGACATCGGGGCTCACGTACACCACGCTGTTGGACGGCAGCACCGTGCCGGGATGGAAGGTGAAGTCCACCGCCCCGGTCAGCTTCCAGCCGCTCAGGTCCAGGGCCAGCCCGGACCGGTTGGTCAGCGCCACGTATTCCTGGGCCTGGTTGCCGGAAAGCGGGTTGAACTCGACCTCGACGACCTCGGGCGCGGCCTCCTCGGGCTGCGACAGGGGGATGCCCGCGTTGTTGGCGTTGTTGATGCCGATGGCCCGGGCGGTGTTGGTGATGCTGTGGGTCAGGTACCAATGCCGTCGGCGGGGCTCGATGAACTGGTTGAGCAGGTCGCCCACGCCGGCGGCGAAGGTCTTGTTGGCCGCCCAGGGCGAGGCACCCCACTTGGCCCGGTCGAGCAGCGCCTCCGGGCCGATCAGGTTGGTCATCGCGATCACGCGGTTCTCGAGGATCCGCTGCTCGAAGGGCGTGCCTGGGGGCTGGACCAGCAGGTCGAGGATGGACCGTTGCCGGCGCAGGAGCATCTGGCGTGTCTCGGGCAGGCGGACGATCACGTCGTAGAGCCGGTTGAAGTTCCCGCCCGTGCTCGAACCGCCATACAGCGGGTGGCTCTTGGACGAGTCCACCGTGGCCTCCAGCGGATTGCTGCCGCCGTAGAGCTGTCCCCAGGAGGCGTTCATGTCGAAGGGGATGTTGCGCCAGAGGCCGTCGCCGAAGGTGTCGCGGTAGAGGCTCATGTTGGCCCAGACGTCGTCGTTCTCGGCGCACCAACGGGTGCCTGCCAGGTGGTTGATGACCTGCGGCAGGTCGAGCAGGTCGAAGACCGTGTTGCGCCGGGTCGCCAGGGAGGATGTCTCCCGGATGCCATTGGCCAGTTGCAGGTAGTCGGTGCGGCTGGGGTCGTTGTCGGGTTCGAGCTTCTGGAAGACCCCGGTGCTGGAGAAGTCCGGGGTCAGGTTGCCCACGGCCTTGTAGAGCGCGCCCCGCGGGTCGTAACCCATGCGCTCGACCTGCTCCTGGCCGATGACATCGTTGTGGAAGGCCAGCTGGTAGAACTGCCCGTTCATTTGGACCCGAACCGGGTAGTGAAAGGGCGAGGGCACGCCGATCTGGTCGAGGAACCAGAAGCAGAGCCCCTGCCGCAGGTAGGTCGGGTCGAGGTACTCGGCCAGCAGGGCCGACTTGCGCACGCTCCCGCCCGGCCCCGGGTGGCGCAGTTCATGGCCCCGGTTGAACTCGAGCCGGTGGGACTTCTTGTTGAGCCCGGCAGAAGTGTTGCCGCGCAGCTCCATGTACACGTTGTCGTACAGCTCGCCCTCGTGGAAGAGCGACACCCGTCCGCCGGACTCGGTGTCGATGGCGCCGAGCTGGTTGGGGGCGACGAAGAGGTGGAAGACCGGCAGGCGCGTCGTCAGGTTGGTGGGCTGCACCACGGTGCCGAGGTACTCGGGCGAGGCGGTGGGGCTCGGGAAAAGCGGCCAGCGCGATGTCCTACCTTGGGAATCCGCGGCGACGATGCGGTAGCGGATCATCTGGCCTGGCGCGGCCAGCTCGGCCGGAAGCGTCGCCCCGTAGACCCCGTCCCCGGCGGCCCCGTCGCCGTGCGCCCCGTCGTCCGCCATGGGCAGGCTGGCTTCGGCACCGAAGAGCACCCGGTAGCGCACGGTGACCGAGACCACCGGCTGGAAGCTCGCCCGCACTTTGGCCGTCACCCGCAAGTCCTCGGTGTCGATCGGCACCTGGGGGCTGTGCCGCGCCTCCTCGATCACGGGGCCGGGAATGGCCGTGCCGCCGAGGTTCGGCGCGCCCGGGGTGGGCTGCGTGAAGTAGACCCCGGAGGCCCCCCGTTCCCACGATCTTCCGGCCGGCACCTGCACCACCCCGTAGGACAAGTCGGGGACCTGTCGTGGGTAGGCGGGTTTGAATTCGCTGGCCACGCTCACGCCATCGGGGCGCACCAGGGCGAGGTATTCACCGCTGGCCGAGAGTTGGAAGCCCGTGTGCAGCCGTGCCCCCGGGGTCCGCCGGTCCGCGCCCGAGGCGAAGACCACCAGGAACCCGCCGGCCGCGAGGTTCGTGGCCGGGAAGCGCCACTTGGTCAGGTCGGCGGGATCGTCGGTCAGGCTCCAGCCGCGGAGATCGACCGCGGTTTCCGACGGGTTGAAGAGTTCGATCCAGTCGACGAACTGGCCGGTCTCGTCCCGCAGGGTGCGGGTGTTCGAGGCCATGAACTCGCTCAGGTAGGGCGAGGCTTCAGAAGCCTCGGGATCGAGCCGCAGGTTCCAGGGGGATCCCCTGAAGGCGTTGGGGGTCTCCGCCAGGTCGGTGATGCCGTGGTCTGCAGCCCAGGTGAACTGGACCTGGCCGGGAGTGGGCTGGGAAAACCCGAACCGGTACCGGCTGGCGTCGAGGACCACGACCGAGGCTGCCGGCTGGCCGTTGACCCTGAGGTCTGCGGCGTCCACGCCGGCCACCGCCTCGCTGAAGAGCACGGTCGCCGAATCGAGCGTCCGCACGACCGCCCCGTCGGGCGGCTGGAGGGTGGCCACCATCGGTGGGGAACGGTCCACCAGCGTGTAGGCGACCGGCCCGTTGCCGGGCAGCCCCGCGTCCAGCCGGTTGGGAGGTTCGGCCAGGTCCGTGACCGTGTGCGCCGGATCCCAGGATAGGGTGACCGGTCCGGGCGATGGCGGAGCGAACTCGAAGCGGTGGGCCGTCGGGCCGACCGCCGAGACCGACCGGGCCCCGATGCCGTTGATCCGCAGGTGCGCCGCCACCACGCCGGTGACCGGTTCGCTGAAGGTGACAGTGACCGAGTCGAGGTTGCCAACGGTCGTCCCCGGGAACGGGTCCCAGCCCAGCACGCCCGGGGGCACCGGGTCGCGGGCGATGGCCTCGAGCGAGGCGTCGAAGCCCAGGTCGCTGCTGCCCAGGCTGCTCTGGAAGACCTGCACCGCCAGCACGTTGGTTCCCACCCGGAGGTACGAGGCGGGTGAGGGTGCCAGCGCATGCTCGGTGAAGGCCACCGGTTCGGCCGTGTTGTCGGCCAGCGTGCCTATGCTCACCGGATCTCCGGGCGATCCTGGCACGTTGACCCGCAGCACCTCGGTGCCGTTGATCCAGGCCACAAACCCGTCGTCCACCAGAGCCCCCATCCGGAGGGCCGCCACGTCGGACGGTTGGGCCACCACGAAGGACCGCCTCAGGAAGATCGACCCGTAGATGTTTTGCATCCCGGAGATCTGAGTGCCTCCCGGCAAGGCATCGCCGTACCAGAAGGGAGCCGGGGCCGACGCGAACTGGAGGTCCCGGAAGTCGGCCGTGCGCCAAGCCGTCACCGGGGCCGAGGCCTCGTTGGTTCCCGGCCGCCAGCGCCAAACCGAACCGGGAGGCACCAGCGTCTCGGCCTTTATGGCCGGGATGGCCGGTCCGGGTCCGGTCACCAGGCCGATGCCGATGAGCCACAGGAACCTGCGGGGGACCGCAGGGGCGGAGCTCGCGGTCCGGGGAGCCGAGGGGAGGCTCCGCCGCTTCGTTTCCGGGATCATGGGCGGAGGGTAGGGCCATCCCCGACGGTCAACAAGGAGCCGGGCGGATCCGGTGGGGGCGGGGATCCGACCTCGGGTCAGGGGCGGCGGAGTCCCAGACGGAGAAACACCGGGGCATCGCCGTCGCCGGGCAGGTCGATCGACACGTCACGATCGGTCGCCGGGAACCGCGGAATCGTCGACTCCGACGTCCCGGCGTCGGTCCAAGTCGAGCCGTCGAGCCGGTCGGAGACCTGCAGCTCCAGGGCCGTGTTGGCCGGCACCCGCACCCGAAGCCGTGGCCGCCCGCCCACCTGCTCCAGCCGGGGATTCCATCTCGAGGACCGGTCCGTCGGTTCGGTTCCCGCCAGGAATTCGAGGAGGTCGGGGTCCCCGTCCCCATCGTGATCGGCTGATGGGTCGGCGGCGGATCCCGCCGGGGGCATCCCCCGGGCGGCCAGCCATGCCTCGAACCCCGGGCGGCCCGGCAGGGCGTCGATCCAGGCCGCCACCAGCGCCACCCCCTCGGGGTCGGGTTCGCCGTGTTCGAAGGGGGGCATCCGGCGGCCGTCGGTCCGGGTCATGCGGTCCAGCAGCACCGAGCGCAGCCGGTCTCCGGGCAGGAGCACCCGCCCGCCGGTCACCCCGCCATCGGTGATCACGGCCCCCCCGAGCAATCCGGCCAGATCGGTCGGCGTCCCGGCCCGCCCGTCCCACAGCCCGCCGCCGGGTCCTCCGGGGCGGTGGCAGAAGCCGCAGTTCACGTCGAGGTACCGGCGGACCTTCCATTCCAGGCTCGCCTCGGTGCCGGAGTCCCGGAAGGTGGGTCGGCTCGAGCCCGCCCCGTGGCGGTCATCGAGGTAGCCGGCGGCCGCGAGCGCCCGGACCTGATGGACCCGGGTGCCGTCAGCCAGGGTGCGCTCCCGATCGAGTTGGCGGGTGTTGAAGCTCAGGGTCCCCCCGGCGGCCGGATTGTGGCAGGCGAGGCATTCGGTCCGGCTGGGATACCGCCAGGTCTGATCCCGCTCGCCCCCGCCTTCCCGAACGCGCAGCACCTCGGTGGCGCCCTCGTCGGGCACGAGGACGGCCTCGCTGGGACTGGTCCACCGGTAGGTCACCCCGTACACGCCCTGCGCCCTTTGGACCAGGAATCGGGTCTCGAGGCGCCGACGGGACGTCGGTACCCCCGGTTCCATTTCCCGCTCGAAGTGCTTCATCCAGACCGTCCCGGCCGGGGCGCGCCAGGCCTGATCCGGATCGGTCTCGACCCGCTGGCCCGGCGGAAGGTGCACCCAGCGTTGCTTGTGGGCGTGGTCCGACCAGAACGGAAGGTTGACCTCGTAGGGCAGGAACGCCCCCGAGACCTCGAGGGAGGTCGGATCCCGGAACGCCCCGGTCGCCTGCAAGGTCGCAGGGATGGCCGGGTCGGCGGAGTTCGGCGAGGCGACCAGTCTCTGGACCCGGCCCGCGTTCAGTTGGATGGCCAGCAGGTCGCCGTTGGAGGGATCGACCCCGAATCCGGCGACGTTGGGCAGTGCCCCGAGCCGTTCCACCGCACCGGCCCCCGAAGCGTCCCGACGCAAAGCCCAGACGTTGCCGCTGACGTAGTCGGCGTACACGTAGGCCCCGTGGAGCGCCGTGATCCGGCCACCCCGGTACACGCGGCCGCCGGTGATGGAATTGCCCCGGTCGTTGCCGCTGCCGTGGGCGTAGACGTGCACGGGCGGCACGTGGTTGAACGCGGCGTTGGTCAGGAACCCGGCCGGAGCCCCCGACCGAGGACCCGCCACCCGCCCTTCACGGAACGGCCAGCCATGGTTCGCGCCGGCCCGGCTGAGGAAGATCATCTCCCAACGGTCCTGGCCGACATCGGCAACCCAAAGGTCCCCCGTCGCCGGATCGAAGGAGAACCGCCATGGGTTCCGGAGCCCGACCGCGAAGAATTCCGTGCGCACGTTCGCCGGGTTCACCGCCAGGCCATTGAAGGACCGTGCGCCGACATAGGGGTTGTCCGCGGGGATCGAATAATTGGTGGTGATCATCCACGCCAGCGCCGGGTTGCCGAGGTTGCGGTTCGGGAGCAGGGAGCCGGGACGGCGGTCCACGTCGATCCGCAGGAGGCCTGCGAACAGGTCCCGGTCGATCCGCTGGCCGTTGTTGTAGGAGTCGTTGCCCCCGCCCTCGTCGCCCACGGCGACGTAGAGCAGGCCGTCCGGGCCGAAATGGAGGTCGCCGCCATTGTGGTTCGAGGCCTCGTCGTGCTGCGCGAAGAGCCGGATCTCCGACGCGGGATCGAGGGCGTTGGGGTTCGAGGCCGAGGCGCGGAACTCGGTGAGCACGTTGTGCGGTTGGCGCACGCCGTCCGGCCCGGTGTTGAGGGTCCGGAAGACGAAGAGCCGCCGGTTCTCGGCGTAGCGCGGATGGAATGCCAACCCCAGAAGCCCCTGTTCTCCCGACGTGAGCAGGTTGGTGGTCAGGTTCGCGAAGACGGTGCGGGTCGGTCGGGCGAGGTTGGTGATGACCACGATGCGGCCGGTCTTCTCGACGACGAACAGTCGCCCGGTCTCGCCCGGCGGGGTGGCCGTGGCCACCGGTTGGTTGAGGCTTACTCCCGGCAAGGCATCGACGAAGGAGTAGGTCGATCTCGGCGGCTGGGCCGGAAGTCCCTGGAACCCGTCCAGCGCGGAGGGAGGCCAAGCGGCTTGCGCTACGAGGAGTGCCGCCCACAGGGCGAGGCATCCCCAGAATCGTGCTTCTGGTCTCATGGGCGTTGGTTGTGCGGCCTTCCCGGTTTGACGTCGGCTCTCCGGGCGGCGGCATGCCGGTCGTCCCGAACCATCTTGGAAATGGCCTTTAGGCGGGGATCCCCGAGGTGTCAAGGGCGTGTCGACGGCTGCTGCCCCGTTCCGTGCTGGTCGGCGTCGGGTGGGCCGGACATCGGCCGATCGCGCCGAAACCACGGAGGTTCCGGTTCCCGGGCCGGGGGGTCATTGGAAATGGGGCTCGTTGTCGCGGTTCCAGAAACGGGCCACCGCCTTGCGCTGGGCGGGGTCCTTGTGGAGTTGGCCGATGATGTCCAACCGCCGCTTGGACTCGGCATGGCCGTCGCAGAAGACGAGCGAAGCCCGGCCGGCATGGATCTCCAGCGGCCACTGGCGCTCCTCGTACATGCCGATGAACCCGCTCCAGTCGCGATCACCCTTCTTCTTCAGGTCCCAGTTGCTGTCCCCGAAGGCGATCATCTCCGTGGGGTTCTTCACCGACGATTCCTTGGTCTCGCCCCACACCGGATCGCCCAGGTAGACCCCGAGGCCGGTGTTGGGCGTCTGACCCGCGAAGGCTCCCCAGACATTGTAGCCGTAGCTCATGAAGAAGGTGCCGCCCGGGCGCAGGCGCACCTCGTCCTTGAGGTAGCCCAGTTTGGCCGGGGCGCCGCTGCCGAACTTGGGGATCCACTGCGATTGCTGCGGCGCGGCCGGACAACGGAAGATTTCGGTGTTCTGTCCACCATACATGCTGCTGCGCAGCAACGCCGGCCAGATCCAGGCGGCCCCGTCGCCGCCGTCGATGCCCACCGGGTAGACCCCGTGGTCCATGATGTAGGTCGTCGTCGCCAGCCCCATCTGGCGCAGGTTGCTCAGGCATTGGACGCCCTTGGCCTTCGCCTTGGCCTTGGCCAGCGAGGGCAGGAGCATCCCGGCCAGGATGGCGATGATGGCGATGACCACCAGGAGTTCGATCAAGGTGAAGGCACCGGTCCGTGTTTTCGGGGGGCGGTTCCTGGAGGGCTCGGGGTGGGCGTGCATGGCGAGGGCCGAGGAAAGGTTTCCGGGGGATTGGAGGTTCGATATCAGGCTGCGTCTGCGGACGGAAGCCCAATCCCGGGTCCCGCCTCCGGGCTTTCCGGCGGCGGGGCCGCTGCGCTAGGCTCGGGCCCATGTTCGACTCCCTGAGTGGCAAACTGCAGAACGTCTTCCGCAACCTGCGCGGGCTGGGGAAGATCTCCGAGGGCAACGTCTCGGAGTCGCTGCGCGATGTGCGCATGGCGCTCCTGGAGGCCGACGTCCATTTCAAGGTCGCCAAGGACTTCGTCGAGGCGGTGAAGGGCAAGGCTCTCGGCGAAGAGGTCATCCAGTCGGTCCATCCGGGCCAGCAGATGATCAAGATCATCAGCGACGAGTTGGTCACACTGCTGGGATCCGAGAACCAGGGGCTCCATCTCTCCGGAAACCCCGCCTGCATCCTCATGTGCGGTCTCCATGGCTCGGGCAAGACCACCAGCTCGGGCAAGCTCGCCAAGCTGCTGCTCAAGCAGGGGCGGTTGCCGCTGCTGGTCGCCGCCGACGTGTACCGCCCGGCTGCGATGGACCAGTTGGCCACGCTCGGTTCGCAGGTCGGGGTGCCGGTGTTCGTGAAGAAGGGGGAGACCGACGTGCTGAAGATCGCCCGCGAGGCCCTCGAGTACGCCGCCGGTCACCAGTGCAACACGGTCATCTTCGACACCGCCGGCCGCCTGCAGATCGACGAGAACCTCGTCCAGGAACTGGTGCGCCTGCGCGACCTGATCAAGCCGGCCGAGACGCTGCTGGTGCTCGACGCGGCCACGGGCCAGGAGGCCGTCAGCGTGGCCACCCACTTCGACAAGGCCCTCAACATCACCGGTGCCATCCTGAGCAAGCTCGACGGCGACGCCCGCGGCGGCGCGGCCCTGTCGTTCCGGCACGTGGTGGGCAAGCCCATCAAGTTCATGGGCGTGGGTGAGAAGCTCGACGACCTCGAGCCGTTCCACCCGGAGCGCATGGCCCAGCGCATCCTGGGCATGGGCGACGTGGTCTCGCTGGTCGAGAAGGCCATCGACCGGGTCGACGCCGCCAAGGCGATGGATCTCGAGGAGAAGATGCGCAAGGGCCAGTTCACCCTCGACGACTTCCTCATGCAGTTGCGCGAGATGAAGAAGCTCGGGCCGCTCCAGGACATCGTGGGCCTGCTGCCCGGCGGCTCCGAGATGCTCAAGAACACCGATCTCTCCAAGAGCGAGAAGGACTTCAAGCGCATGGAGGGCATCCTCTGCGGCATGACCCCGCAGGAGCGCAGCACGCCGCAGATCCTCAACGCCCGCCGTCGTCAGCGCATCGCCAAGGGCTCCGGGGTCACGGTCACCGAGGTCAACAACCTGCTCAAGCGCTTCGACGAGATGCGCGAGATGATGCGCAAGATGGGCAAGTTCCAGAAGATGATGGCCAAGATGGGCGGGGCCGGTGGACTGATGGGCAAGATGCCCTTCGGACGATGATCGGCTGCTGAGCGGGTCCCGCCTCGGCCGTGCTGACGGAGGCGGGCTCAGATCCTCAGGTCCTCGTGAACAGGTCCTGCACGGCCGACCAGACGGCCTCCTCGACCTCTTCCACGGAGCCCCCGGCGTCCACATGACGCCATCGGTCGGGTTCCGCGTCGAAGCTCTCCCGGAACCCTCGGCCCACGCGGGCGAAGAAGGCCTCCTGTTCCTCGTCGAAGCGATCCGAAGGCTCGGCGGCCCCGACGGCAATCTGGGCCGCTTTGCGCCCGGCCAGGCGGGCCCGGGCGGTCTCCGGGGCCACTTCCAACCAGAGGGTGCGATCCGGCCGCAGGTCGCCCACCGCCAGGCGGATCACCGAGTCGACGGCCGACAGATCGAGCCCCCGCCCGTGGCCCTGGTAGGCGACGGTGGAATCGTAGAAGCGATCGCACAGCACCACCCGGCCCGATCGCAGCGCCGGCAGGATCCGTTGTCGGACCAGCTCGGCACGGCTGGCGTTCATGAGCAGCAGCTCGGTCTCCGGGGCCATGCCTCGGCCATCGGGATCGTGCTTCAGCAGGTGGCGGATCTTCTCGCCGAGCGGCGTCCCGCCGGGCTCCCGCAGTTCGAGCACCTCGAGGCCCAGCCCTCTCAACCGGCCGGCCAGACGCGCGATCTGCGTGGATTTCCCGGCGGCCTCGCCGCCTTCCAGGGTGATGAAGCGCCCCGTCAGGCTCACGGGCGGGCCGCCTTGGCCGGGGTGGAGGCCGGGGTGGAGGCCGAGGACGCCTTGAAGGCGGGGCTGTCGAGGTGGTCGGCCAGCGAGGCCATCTGGTCTTCGTCGAGGATGCCGCCCTGCTTGAGGTCGAAGGCGGGCATCAGGCTGTTGGGCTTGCCGTTGCGGATCCACTGCATCCAGAAGGCCCGGTCGGTGGGGTGCTTCAGTTCCCGGAGCGCGGGCACCATGGTGGCCTTGTTCTCGGCGTCATGGCAGATGCCGCAGGCCGTGGCGTAGAGCTCGGCCCCCTTCTTGCCCACGGTGGGAGCCACGTGGCATGACGCGCATTCGCCGCGGAACACGGCCTGGCGGTCCGCGGCCGCCACGGCCAGATTGCGCTGACGGTCGGCCGCGCGCATGCGACCGGGGTCCGGCGGGGCGATGTGGACCTTCACGTTGAGGAGGATCGACCCGACATCGGTCGACACGGTCACCGTCTTCACCACGGTCCCCGACTTGCCCAGCAGGTTCATGTTGCCCGAGATCTCGCCGCCCCTGCCCGGCGGGATGACCCAGGGGGTCTCGGGCAGGCGGGCGACCGTGCAGCCGCAACTGGTCTTGGTGCCGGTGATGGTCACCGCGTTGGTCCAGACGTTGGTCAGCGTGAATTTGAAATCGACCGACTGCTCTCCGTCCTTGGCCTGGATCTCGCGGGTCTGTGTGTCCCAGGCCAGCGCCTGCGGGTATTGGATCTTCGAAGCGGCCGGGGCCGTGTCGCCCGGTGCCGGCAACGCCCGCTGGAAGGCGTTGATGTCGAGGCCGCCGGAGCGCGAGGGCGCCTGTGCCGACAGCACTCCGCACATCAAGGCCATCAGTGACCCCATACCCCATCGGCACCATCCGGAACTCATGCGGAAGGCAATATCAGATCGTTCCCGGAGGGCGAGCCTGTTTTGACGACGGGTCCGGACGCCCCGTGCGTGCGTGCGTGCCGTCCTTGAAGGATCGCCCGAGAGGGGGCTTTCGTGCACGCATCCGGGGCGAATTCGGGTGGCACTGAAGCCCCGGGAGACGTATCCAACCGGCGGCAACGATGGGTGACACTTCCTTCCAATGGCTCAGGACGGGCGACGAGGCCTTCACGGCCCTCATCGCCGCGATCGAGGGTGCGCGGAGATCGATCACCCTGGAGACCTACATCTATGCCGACGGCAACCCGGGTGAGGCGGTCCGCGACGCCCTGATCCGTGCCGCCCGGCGCGGCGTCTCGGTCCGCGTGCTGATCGATGGCCTGGGCTCATCCTCCCTGGATGCGGCGTTCTTCGATCCGCTCCTGGCCCCGGGGGGAGAGGTGCGTGTCTTCAATCCGCTGACCCTCCGCCGACTGCCCGTCCGCAGCCACCGCAAGCTCCTGGTGATCGACCAGGCCTTGGCGATCACCGGAGGGTTCAACGTGGCCCCGGAGTACCTGGGCGACGGTGTCCGCTCCGGATGGCGCGACATCGGCATCCGGCTGACGGGGCCCGTGGTCGAGACGCTGGCCGACACCTTCGAGACCATGTGGGACCGGGCCGGGCAGCGTCCGCCCCGATTCGTGCGTCTCCGGCGGCGCAACCCGGAGGATTCGCGGTCATGGCGTTCGGACGGCATCCGGGTGCTTCCCAGCGGACCCGGGCGCGGCCGGAACGACTTCCTGGCCGAGCTGCTCCAGTGCCTCGAGGACGCGCGCGATGTGCGCATCGCCGTCGCCTATTTCCTTCCGGGTCTGGCCCTGCGCGCCGCCCTGCGCCGGGTCGCGGCGCGCGGTGGCCGAGTGCGCATCCTGGTGCCTGGAAAATCCGACGTGGCCATCTCGTTGCGGGCCGGCCGGTTCCTTTACGGCCGGATGCTGCGCGCGGGGGTGGAGATCCGCGAATACGCGCCCCAGGTGCTGCACGCCAAGCTCTACCGGGTCGACGACTCGGTCTTCGTGGGGTCGTCGAACCTCGACACCCGCAGCCTCCACATCAACCACGAGCTGATGGTGCGCATCCGGCATCCCCGGGCCGCGGAAGACACCGCGGCCTGGTTCGATGCGGCGGAATCGCTGGCCACCCCGGTCGATGCAGCCAGCTGGGCCCGGTCACGGTCGTGGTGGGAGAAGATCCGTGAGCGTTGGAGCTTCCTGGTGCTGTCGCGGATCGACCCCTACGTCACCCGGTGGCTCGCCGAGGATCCCCGCTGAATCAGGTCGTCCCCTGCAGCGCCCGGATGCGGTCGTCCAGCGGGGGATGGGAGGCGAACCAGTTGCCGTAGTTGTGGCTGATCTTGAAGGCGGCCAGCGACGCCGACCGGTCGTCGAGCACCCCGCCGCCCTCGTGGATCATCTTCAGGCGCTGCAGGGCGCCGATCATCGCGTCGCGCCCCTCGAGGCGGGCGGCCATCGCGTCGGCCGCGAACTCGCGCCGGCGGCTGTAGGCCATCACCACCATCGTGGCCAGGAGACCCAGGAGGATCTGGGCCACCAGCGAGCCGATGAAGAACCCGATGCCCGTCCCCGACGATCGGCCCTCTTCGTCGCGTCGGTTGCCCTGCAGGAACGAATCGACCAGCAGGCCGATCACCCGGGAGAAGAAGACCACGAAGGTGTTCAACACGCCCTGGAGCAGCGTCATGGTGACCATGTCGCCGTTGGCGATGTGGGCCACCTCATGGGCCAGCACGCCCTCGACCTCCCGCTGGCGCATCTGATGCAGCAGGCCGGAGCTGACGGCGACCAGGGCGCTGTTGCGCGAGCGTCCGGTGGCGAAGGCGTTCGCCTCGGGGCTGTCATAGACACCCACGTCGGGCATGGGGATCCCGGCCTTCTCGGCCTGCTCGCGGACCGTCTGCACCAGCCATTGCTCCGTGCTGTCACGGGGGCTCTGGATGAGTTCGATGGAGTAGGCGCGGATGGCCATCCACTTGGAGATGAGCAGCGAGAACAGGCTGCCCGAGAAGCCGATCACGAGCGACATCACCATGAGGCCGGTGTAGCTGATGCCGTGGGCGCTGATCCATCGGTCGAGCCCGAGGGCCCGGACCACGATGGAGATGACCACGAGGACCGCGATGTTCGTCAGCGCAAAGAGCGTGATGCGTTTCATGTGTTGTGGATCGGAGGGCCGCGCGCGGGCGGCCGATGGAGGACAAATAGGAGGTCCCCGAGGGTCCTGCAACTGGGAGAACGGGTCCTGTTTTCGAATGGCTTCCCGGAGGGCGTGCTCGTCGGTGGTCCTGGGTGCCGGCGATTGCCTCCCGGGAAAGATTGCCAATCGGGACCCGCTCCCGTAACAAACCGTCTCGCGCCCACCTATGCCCCTGTTCGGCAAACCGAAGAATCCCGAGGAACACCGGTACTACCTCCTGCCCGGTCAGGGCCGGGGTGCCCGGAAGAAGCACTTCCAGCAGTTGTTCGCGGCCATCATCGTCGGCTGTGTCTTCTCGGCGATCCTCGGCCTGCTGCTCTGGCAGCTGAACCGTCGCTGAGAGCCCGCGCCCGCCGCTCGGTCGCCGGACCCGAAGAGCGAATCTGTGACCGATCGGGGTCCGGATCGCCGCCGGACCATCACCCCCGGTTCATCACTCGCCCATCATCGGCATTTCAGCGTTTCATCTGCTCCCAGCGCTGGAGCAGGTCTTCCATCCCGTTCAGGGATGATCCCGGCGGCGTCGGGTTCAAGCGCTGGCGGATGTACTCCGCGGCCGATTCGTGATCGGTGACCGACCGGGGCAATGTGGTGCCCGAGGCGTTGGGGTGCCCACCGCCGTCGAGTTTGGCCGCGACTTTCAGGGCCTCGCCGTTGCGGCTGCGGAAGCTGACGATGAAGGCCCCGTTGCCCTTCTTGAAGAGCGTGGCCAGGACCGGATGCGGTGTCACGGCGCGCTCCAGCAGCTGGTGGACGATGACATTGGTGTTGCCCACCACCGGCCGGACCAGGCCCACCTCCGGGCACAGCGCCTCGACATGCTCCTGGGCCCAGGCGAAGCCGATGGGGTCTTCCACCTTGCGTTTGACCCGCATGACCTCCAGCAACGGGTGGTCCAGCAGCGCTTCGATGCGGCCGCCGATCAGCGAATGCAGGTTCCAGAATCCGTACGACTTGACGAGGTTGGCGTAGTCGCAGGCCTCCACGAAGTCGGTGTGGGACTCCTGGAAAAGGTCGCCGATGTCGGTGAGTTGCACGACCCGGTCCAGTTCCGGCGAGCCGATCCCGTGCTTCTGGCAGAGCTCGTAGCACAGGCGGCTGGCCGACTTGGTGGGGTCGTGGATCAGGTTCGCCAGCGAAGGCTTCGCCTCCGAGGCGTGGTGATCGACCACCAGCCAACTGTTGCGGTCGAGGCGGGCCTCGAAGGTGAAGTCGCTGACCCAGGCGGTGCGCTCGGAGAGCTGGCGGGCCTTCCAGCCCTGGTAGTGATAGGCCTCGAGCGCCACCTCCGAACCGAACAGCTGTCGCGCCAGCCGCTGGAGCAGCAGCCCCGAGACCAGCCCGTCGAGATCGCTCTCATGCGTCAGCACCACCTGCGGCTCCATCAACGTACCCATGGAGGCCCAAACTAGGAGCCCGCCTCCGAACAGGAAAGGATCCTGTTCGGAAAAGCGGGCATCGGGATCGGATGACGCGGGCATCCGGGGATGCGGCCGGTCACTTCGAACCGCGGGAGAGCTGCTCCAGGTACTCGAGCACCGAGGCCAGCTCGCGCACGGTCAGCCCGGCGGCGAGCCCCTCGGGCATCAGCGAGCGCTGCTGCTTCTCGCGGTGCGAGATCTGCGAGACGGGCAAGGTCTGCTCGACGGCTGCGATGGTGCGCACCGTGACCGCGTCGGCGGCCTCGCGGACCACGAACCCGTCGATCTCGGTCCCGTCCTTGAGCTCGAAGTGGTTGGCCACGAAGCCCTGCGCCAGCGTCTTGTTGGGCAGGAGGATCGCCTCGGCCAGTTCGCGTCGTTTGTACACGGTGGCGATGGTGCCGAGGTAGGGGCCCTTGAGCGGTTCATCGGCCTTGACCGTGTGGCAGCCGTTGCAGCCGATCTGCCCGAAGAGCTGGCTCCCGCGGGTGGCGTCGCCGGCGGTCTTCTGGACCTGCGCCAGGACCTCCTCGACCGGTAGGTCACCGACCTTGGCCGCATTGGCCTCGGCCCGGAACTTGTCCGGGTCGATCTTCAGCCGACCGATGGTCTCGCGGGCGGCCTTGGAGATCGCCGGATCCGCATCATCGAGGGCGGCCACGAAGGAGGCGGCTCTCGAGGCGTCCCCGATCTGGGCCGCGGCCTTGAGGATCTGCAGGCGGCGCTTCGGCTGCGACCAGCCGGCATCGAGCGAGGCGTTGGCCGCGGCCCGGGCCTCGGGTGCACCCACCTTGCGCGAGGCCAGGCGCAGCACCGCGGCCTCGGCCAGTGCCGAGGCGGGGCCCTCGGCCTCGGCCGCCACGGCTTCGAACACGCCGTGGACCTGGTCGAGTTTCGGGGCGTTCCGGAAGGCGTTGGCGGCCTTCTCGGCGAGGTTGTTCTCGGACTTGGTGGACTGGACCTTCGGCAGGGCCCGCAGCACCGCACGCCACGCCTCGGGATCCACGGTCTTCGTCAGGGCGATCACCGCCTGGGCCCGGCCGGCGTCGGGAGTCTCGGCGGCCTCCGCGGCCCGGACCAGCAACGGCACGGCCTTGGCCGGGATCTCCTCGGCCTCGGCCAACTGACCGGCCACCGCCGGCAGCAGGCTGGCCTCGGAAGCCGCCCGCGCCAGGAGCGTGTCGAGGGCGTCACCGGCGGGGATGCGATGGCGGGCGAATTCGCGGCCCAGGTGCGCTGCCTCGCCGGCCTCGGCCCGGCTCAGCCGGGCCTTGAGTGCGGCGGCAATGCGCGCCGTGCCGTCCCAGGACTCGGGTTGGTAGTAGGGCCCACGGGTGTCCGGGCGGGTGCCCCAAGAGTCGCCCTTCCAGGGACCTTCCTGGAAGTGCAGGCGGCAAAGGGCGGTGATCAGACCAGCGCGACGGACCGCCTCCTGCTCCGTCGAAAGCCGTTGGATGAGCGCGTCCACCACGCGGGTCTGGTGCAGCGATTGGAGGACCCTCAGGGCGGCCGTTCGGGTCGCGTCGGTCGCCGTCGCCTGGTCGACGATCTTGAGGCAGGCGTCCGCCGCCGAGAGGTCGGTCAGGGCCCGGACCACCGCGTGGGCGACGATCGGATCCGCATCGGCAAGGTGGCTCGTCAGGGCCGGGATCGCGGCCGGGCCGGCCAGACGGGAGGCGGCGTTGGCCGCCGAGCGACGGACCACCGGGTCCCGCGACGCGAGGAGCCGGCCGATCAGGTCCGGGGAGACCAGGCCCAGCGGCCGGGCGGATCCCGCCAAGGCATGCAGGATGGCCGGGGCCAGGGCCTCGTCGGTCATCATGCGAGGCAGGCGGCTCTTCGATTCCTGGGGGAATCCCAGGACCATGGCGTTGACCGCCGCGATGCGGGAGGCCTTGGCGGCGGACTCGTCGGCGACCACGTCGCGCAGGAGCGCCAGCACGGTATTCCGATCCACGCGCGCCGCGGCGATGCGGCGGAGCAGGGTCCGCTGGGCTTCCAGGCGACGGCGGTGGCTGGGCGAACGGAGCGCCTCGACGAGCTTCTCCGGTGCCAGCGACTCGAAGTCGGGCATCGCGGGCGGGGTGTAGCCCTTCGGGGCGACCCGGGCGATGAACCCGACCTCGGGTCCGACCCAGGTGAACGACGCACCCTTCCAGCTGGCGGCGTACACCGCGCTGTTGCCGTCGACATCGAGGTCGGTCACCCGGGGCAGCCGGAGGAATTCCTCCTGGCTGGCGGTCATCGTCGCGCCCTTCGGCTTCAGGCCGTGATGGTAGACCCAGTCGCGTCCCCAATCGGCGGTGAAGGGCGCGTTGTTCCAGCGGGCCGGCAGACCGGGTTCGTCGATCCAGGCCGCGCCGCAGCCGGATCCCCCGCCGTAGTCGGCCAGGGGCTGGATGATCTCGTCGCCGAAGTTCTTGAAGAGGCGCGGATAGCCGTGCTGGGTGCGCCCGCTGAAGTGGTGGAGCCGGATGTCCCAGCCGCCGCCGTCGTTGGTGTTGTCACGCGTGAAGCCCTCGAGCTCCGGGCTCAGGGCCACCTCCAGGATGTTGCGCGTGCCGTCGGCCCAGGTCTCCAGGCCGCTGCCGTCGGGCCGGAACCGCACCACGCCGCCTCCGCGCATCTGCAGGCGGGTGCCGTCGGTTCCCACCGCCTCCATGAAACCGAAGTCGCCGATGGCCGCATACAGCCAGCCGTCGATGCCCAGCGTCAGTCCGTTGGACCCGTGGTCGGCCGGCCGGTCCTTGAAGGTCCAGCCGATGCCGCGGATGAGCGTCTGCTTCTCGTCGGCCACGCCGTCCCCGTCCTTGTCGATGAACACGCTCACGTCGGGCGGGTGCAGCAGGTAGAGGCGGTCATGGTCCCAGACCAGTCCGCGCGGCGAATCGACATCGGCCACGAAGGCCTTCACCTCGTCGCCCTGGCCGTCGCCGTTGGTGTCGCGCACGCGCAGCACCCGGCCGAGGTGGGGCTTGCGGTCGAGCGACCCGTTGCCGTCGCTGGACACATACAGCGTGCCGTCGGTGGCCGCCGCCACGAACACCGGGTAGTTCACGGCCGGGGGCGTCGCGAAGATCGTCACCTGGAATTCCGGCGGGGCTCCCACGTCCTTCATCAGGCCCTCGACCTTGCTCGCGGTGACGGCCGGCAGGCGGGTCAATTCCTCCGGCGTCGGTTGCCGGTCCTTGGCGGTGAAGGTCTGGGCCGCCAACGGCGGCAGGGCCAGCCCGAGGGCCGCCAGCAGGCTGAGTCGCGGAAGTGGAGAGGTCATGGCGAGCGATCATCTTGCCGTCCCCGCACCTCTGCTGGCAATGGTCGGGCGGCGGCTCCCGGAACGAGGTCCGGGTCGATCGGAAAATCCGGGCCCCTCTCGGATTCAGCTCCCGATCCGGGGCAGGAGCTCTTCGATGGGTTTGCCGAAGGGCAGGATGGGCATCGGGCGCCCGCCCAGATCGACGATGGATTCCGAGGCGTCGATTCCCAGATGGCGGTACACCGTGGCCCACAGATCATTGGGGCTGAGAATGCGCTCGGTCGGATGTTCGGCCCGGGCGTTGGTGGCTCCGACGACCTGCCCGGTGCGCATGCCGCCACCTGAGACCAGGAGCGACATCGCCTGCGGCCAATGGTCCCGGCCCGGTTGGACCACCCCGGTCTGGGATCCTTTGACCCGTTCCAGCCGAGGAGTTCGGCCGAATTCACCGGTGACGACCAGAAGCACTCGTTGATCGAGACCGCGGTCGTAGAGGTCCTCGATCAGGGCCGCCACCGCTTGATCATACGCCGGGAAGCGCCACTTGGAGTCCTCGAAGATGTGGCAATTGACCGCATGGGAATCCCAGTTGTAGGTGCATCCGGCGGGGATGGGCCTGCTGGGAAACGGGTTCTCCCAAACCATCGTCACGAAGGGGCAACCCGCTTCGACCAGGCGCCGGGCCAACAACCCCCGTTGCCCGTAGGCGTTCCACCCGTAGCGGTCGCGGGTGGCGGTGGTCTCCTGCTGAAGGTCGAAGGCGTTCCGCACTCCGGCGTGCGTCAGCATGGACACCGCCCGCTGGCTGAACTGGTCCATCGCCTCCATCAACCCGCTCCCGTCGAGGTCGCGACGGAGTCGGTCGAGTCCGGAGAGCAGATGGGCCCTGTCCTCCATCCGGGTGGCCATGTCCGGGGTCAGGCTGAGATTCTGGACCTTGAAATCGTGCGCGCTTGGATCTCCCACCACCATGAAGGGGGTGTGGCTCGATCCCAGGTAGGAGGGGCCGAGGCTGAAGACGTCGATCTGGCTGCGCCCGTGATCCACGCCGGCGATGCAGGCCGGAAGACCGTTGCCCCGCCGGCCCTCGAGGGCGCGGCTCACGATGGAGGTGACGGCCGGCGCGTCGTTGACGAACTCCGTGGGGGTGGCGGGGATCCTTCCGGTCATGAAGCGCTTGTGGGCGCCGCCATGGTCCGAGAATTCGTGACACACCGAGCGCACCAGTGTGAAGCGGTCGGCGACCTTGGCTTGCCGGGGGAAGAGTTCACACAGCTCGATGCCCGGCACGTTGGTCCGCATGGGCCGGAAATCGCCCCGGAATTCCGAGGGCGCATCCGGCTTCATGTCGTAGGTGTCCAGCTGCGAGGGGCCTCCCGGCAGCCACACGAAGATCACCGCCTTGTCGTGCGGTGCCGACGCCGGAGCCGGGGAGCCCTCCGATGCGAGGGATCGCAGGCGCAGGAAGTCGCTCAGGCCCAATCCCAACGCGCTCAGGCTTCCCAATTCCAGGAAGCTCCGTCGGGATAGCGGGCCTGAACAGGGGTTCATCGGACCGGATCGTCGGAGAAGGTCGCGTGGAGCCCCGCCTCAGATCTCCCAGCCCTTGCGGCTGTCGCGCTTCACGAAGCGGGCGGCCTCGGGCAGGTTGGTCGAGCGCATGTTCGGGCCGTCCCATTCCATGACCTTGCCCTCGCCGACCCGCACCGCGATGCAGCCGAGCAGGATGATCTCGGTGAGGTAGGCGGCGATGTCGAAGTTGGAGTAGGCCGGCGTGCCGTCGCGCATCATCCGGAACCACTCCTCGTTGTGGCCCGGCGAGCGCGGGATGGTCTGCGGCACGGCCTTGACCGCCTCGTGGGCGTTGCCCGGCTGGAAGACCTTCTCGGAGCCCACCATGATGAAGAACTCGGAGCCGTAATCGTCGGGCGAGAACAGCTTGCCCTTGTCACCCACCAGCAGGCAGCCGCTGGACGGCAGCGACCCCTTGAGGGTGACGATCTCGCGGGTCAGGTCGGCACTGGGGCGCAGCGGGGCCAGGTCCTTGTCGGACGGATTGCCGTCGTACCACCAGAACTTCAGCGGCGGCAGACCCTCGCGCTCCGGGAACTCGAACCGGATGCGGGAGGTCTTGGCGAAGGTCTCCGGGAACGACTGCGAGGTCAGTTCGGCCACCACGCGGGTCGGGTAGCCCAGCTTGAGCGCCCGGAAGGGCATGTTGACGGTGTGGCAGGCCATGTCGCCCAGGGCGCCGGTGCCGAAGTCGTTCCAGCCGCGCCAGGCGAAGCCGTGGTACACGCCTTTCTTGAAGGGGCGGTGCTGCGCCGGCCCGAGCCACAGGTCCCAGTCGAGCGACTCGGGCACGGGGTCGGAACCCTCGGGCCGGGCCAGACCCTGCGGCCACACCGGCCGGTTGGACCAGACGTGCAGTTCGGTGACGTTGCCGATGATGCCCGACTGGATGACCTCGACGGCCCGGCGCAGGCCGCTGCCGGCGCTGCCCTGGTTGCCCATCTGGGTGGCCAGCTTCCCGTCGCGGGCCAGTTGCCGCAGGATGCGGGCCTCGTGGACCGTCTGGGTCAGCGGCTTCTGGCAGTAGATGTGCTTGCCCAGGCGCATCGCCGTGGCGGCGGCGATGCCGTGCACGTGGTCGGGCGTGGAGATGGTCACCGCGTCGATCGACTTGCCGATCTGGTCGAACATCTTCCGGAAATCCTGGAACTGCTGGGCCTTGGGGTACTTCTGCCCCTTCTGGGCGAGCGTGTTCCGGTCGACGTCGCACAGGCCGACGATGGTGCCGCCGCAGCGCGCGGCGTCGTCGGTGTCGCTCGAGCCCTTGCCGCCCACGCCGATGCAGCCGATCTGGATCCGGTCGTTGGCGCCCAGCACCGAGCCCACATACGGGAAAGCGAACGCGGCGGCGGTGGCGGCGGCGCCGCGGCTGAGGAAACGTCGACGGTTCAGGCCGGAAAGGCCGGCGGAGGGCAGGGAGTTCATGAGGTGTCTCAAGGCGTTAACAGGCCGGGCCCGGCGAGTCAATGAGGTCACCCGGAAAACCCGTGTCAACGGATCCGCCTGGTCATCCAGCCCGCCTTGATCGCCGTGCCGCCGGCCATGGACGCAATCCTGGCGAACCGGCGACGCACCCGGGTTCCTTCAGTGTGCCTGAACGGGCGCTTGACCGGTCGCTCCGGCGGTTCGTAGTGTCCCGACTCTTTGCCGGAATGCGACCCCCGCGTTCCGGCGTCATCCTATCGCAGCAAGAAGCACATGAACGTTTCCGTCGAGAATCTGGGTCCGTGCAAGAAGCTCCTCCGCGTCGAGGTGCCCGTCGAGCAGGTCAACGCCGCCTTTGACACCGTGACCGCCAGCTTTCAAAAGCAGGCCCAGTTGCCCGGTTTCCGGCCCGGCAAGGCCCCGAAGCACCTGATCGTCAAGTCGTACGAGGGCCAGATCAACGACGAGGTCCGCAAGAAGCTCTTCAGCGATTCGTACGCCGCCGCCTCGGCCCAGGAGAAGCTGCGCATCCTGGTCACCCTCGATGTCGAGGAACTGGCCTTCGGACGGGGTCAGCCCTTCTCCTACACCGCCACCCTCGAGCACGCCCCGCTGTTCGACGTGCCCGAGTACAAGGGTCTCAAGGCCCAGCGCCCGGTGGCCCAGCCGACCGAGGCCGACGTGGAGCGCGCCCTGAACATCCTGCGCGAGCAGCAGGTCCGCTACAACGATGTGTCCCGCGCCATCCAGGCCGACGACATCGCCGTGGTGAACTACAAGGGCACCCTCGACGGCAAGCCCCTGACCGATGCCTTCCCGACGGCCCGCGGCCTGACCGAGAAGCAGAACTTCTGGGTGCAGGTGAAGGAGGAGTCCTTCATCCCCGGATTCACCACCCCGCTGGTCGGCGCGAGCGTCGGCGACAAGCGCACCGTGCCGCTGACCCTGCCCGCCGACTTCGTGATCGCCGGACTCTCCGGCAAGAACGTGGTCTATGAACTCGAGGTCGTGGGGGTGAAGGAGAAGGTGCTGCCCACCGTCGACGACGAGTTCGCCAAGGGCTTCGGTGCCGAGGATCTCGGCAAGCTCACCGAGGGCATCCGCCAGGACCTGAAGAACGAGCTGGAGTTCCGCGGCCGCAAGGCGCTGCGCGACCAGTTGCTCAAGGTGCTGCTCGACGCCGTGACCTTCGACCTCCCGGAGAGCGTGGTCGCCAACGAGACCCGCAACGTGGTGTACAACATCGTCAACGAGAACCAGCAGCGCGGGGTCGCCAAGGAGATCATCGAGGAGCGCAAGGACGAGATCTTCGCCAGCGCCGCCGCGAGCGCGAAGGACCGCGTGAAGGCCTCGTTCATCCTCGGCCGCATCGCCGAGAAGGAGAACATCAAGGCCGAGCAGAAGGAGATGACCCAGCGGATCATCGCCTTGGCCGAGCAGAACAAGGTCGCGCCCGAGAAGATGGCCAAGACCCTGCAGGAGCGGAACGCCTTCCAGGAGCTGGCCCAGGAGATCGTCATCGGCAAGGTGCTCGACTTCATCGAGCTCAACGCCCAGGTCGAGGAAGTGGCCACGCCCTCCCCGTCCGAGGCCAAGGCCTAGGCCTAAGCCTCTGGCCCGGCCCTGACCGGGCTTCGCTCATCGCGACCCATCGCAACGACAACGGCGGCCTTCATCGGCCGCCGTTTTGCTTTTTGGAACCGGTCGCCGTCCGTCGTTTGTCCATCCGGGTGTTGGTGCCCATCGGATGCCTCGGGCTGCGTCTACCCGCCGTCAGTCGGAGGCTCAGCCAAGGGTGACGTGGTTGCCGATACACAACTCCGTCCGCGGGGAGCAGCGTGTTCTTGGACTCGGAGGTGGATCGGCGATCCGGTCTGCCGAAGGTCCATCAACACAACAAGAAAACCATCGAACCTCATGAAAACAAAAATCACTCGGGCCCTCGGTCTAGGTGTCGCTGCCTTGGCTTTCATGGCCAATCAAGTCGAGGCCGTGCCCATGGCCCCGAGGACGGAACTGTCGTTCTACTCGCTCCAATTGCGGGGCATCTCGAAGGACTGCACCAGTGAACTGGTGGAGGTCTATGTCTATGACATGACCTATGACAGCAGTGCTTACGGTTCCATCACCATCACGGACCTGGACACCAGCACCGTGTTGTTCTCGAAAACCTACGGGGATTGCGGGACGTATGACTCCCCAGGGTCCCTGGCGGACACCTTCAACCTCCCCGTCAACAAGCCATTGAAGATCGACTACAGCGGCGAAGAGTTCAGCCGTGCCGCCTTCATCCTCGGAAATGAGGTGGTCGCTGCGGGCGGGTCGTGGAATGGCGTATATCCCACCTACAGCACGGTCATCACCATTGCTCCGTCGGACACCGATTCGGACCAAGATGGTGTTCCCGATTGTGATGACCAGTGCCCTGATTCCATCGTGACGCCTACGGTCCTCGTGGGCGATTGCGACTCCGGGGTGTCGAACACCGTCGACGCATACGGATGCAGTCTGGCCGACAAGCTCGCGCTCGACGGTGCGTTGGCCCGGGCCGCGGCCGGTGCCAAGAACCATGGCGTGTTCGTCAAAGCCATGGGAGCCTACCTGACCGGGCAGGTGACGGCCGGGGTCATCGATTGGTCGCAACGCGCGGCGCTCATGACTTGTGTCGGTTCTGCCAAGCTGCCTTGACCCGTCTCGGGGACCCGAGCGGAGACACGGCAGTCCTATCGCGACGCCAGGCCGAGTGCCTGGCGTTTTCCATGGGGGGGCGGCCGGCTCAGCGACAGCGCTGGGCCAGGAGTTCGACGAGTCCGGCCAGGACCTCCTCGCGGTCGCGGCCGGCCAGGCTGAGAGCCAGCTGGGCGGTGAGGAATCCGTGCTTGGCCCCCATGTCGTAGCGGCGTCCGGCGGTCTCGAAGGCCAGGTAGCGTTCCTTCCGGGCGAGGCCCGAGAGAGCCGTGGAAAGGTGGACCGGTCCGCTGGACTCGCTGACCTGGCGGTCGAGGAGGTCCATCAGCGAGGGGGTCAGGACGTGCATCCCGAAGAAGCACAGGTAATGGGCCGCCCTCAGTCCCGGAACCACCAGGCGCTGTTCGGCGAGCGTGGGGGTGGGTTTTTCCAGGACCTCGGTGATCTCGTACAACGCCTCGGGGCCGGTCACCCGCCGGCCACCGACCGCCCCGAAATACGGCAGCTTGCTCTCGTGGGTCGCCTGCACGGCCGAGACCGCGGACCGTTCCCGAGTGGCCACCTCCACCAGTTGTCGGGCGCAGCTGGCCGGCGTCGCGCTCACATAGACGTGGTCGCCCACCAGCAGCAGGAAGGGCTCGTCGCCCGTGAAGGCACGCCCGCAAGCCACCGCGTGCCCGTAACCCCTCGGCTCGACCTGCTCGATGAACCGGAGCCGTCGCCCGTGGACCCCCGCCGCTTCGGTGTAGGCCGCCTGGTCACCCGGGTGGATCACCACGGCGATCTCATCGATGCCGGCCGACAGGGCCTCGTCGAGGACCACGCCGAGGGCGGTGCGCGAGACGCCGTCCTGGCCCACCAGGGTCTGCAGCGGCAAGGTGCGCTGGTTTCGCCCGGCGGCGGTGATCAGAGCCTTCTTGATGTTCATCGGAGCTGTCACCGTGGCAGAACGGGGGGCGATTGTCAGCAGGCAGAGCAGGGCAGGAACCGGGCATCGGCGGAAGGGACGGCGAGGTTTTCCTCGAGGGGCCCGTTCGGCGAGTCCGGCCTTCACCGCTTCCGTGCCTCGACAGGGACGGGGCTCAGGGTTAGGAGTCCACGGACGCGTGAACCTGATCCAGATCACTCCGGGAGCCGGTGGCATGTATTGCGGGAATTGTTTCCGCGACAATGCCCTGGTCGCCGAGCTGCGTCGCCAGGGCCACGACACGGTGATGGTCCCGCTGTACCTGCCGATGACGCTCGACGAGGCGCCGACGGTGGGGACCACCCCGACCTTCTTCGGTGGCATCAACGTCTTCCTGTCCCAGAAGATGGCCTGGTACCGGCGCGCGCCGGCGTGGCTGCGCCGGGCCGTCGATGCTCCCTGGCTGCTGAAGTGGGCCGCGGGCAAGACCGCCAAGACCCGGCCCCAGGACGTCGGGGAATTGACCGTTTCCATGTTGCGCGGCGAGGAGGGGTGCCAGACCCGGGAACTGGAGGACATGGTGGACTGGATGTCACGGTTGCCCAGGCCCGATGCGGTGTACCTCTCCAATGCACTGCTGCTGGGTTTCGCCCGCCGTTTGCGCGCGTCGCTGGGAACGCGGGTGATCAGTTTCCTGCAGAGCGAGGAGTCGTTTCTCGACTCGCTGCCGGAGCCTTTCCGGAGCGAATCCTGGAGGCTCATGGCCGAGCGCGGCCGTGAACTCGACGGGTGGATCGCCCCGACCCGCTACTTCGCCGATCGCATGATCGGCCGGCTGGGAATCGATCCGGAGCGGGTCCGTGTGGCCCGCAGCGGGATCTCCCTCGAGGGCTACCGTGCTCTGCCGGAACGCTCGGGCCAGGGGTTTCGAGGAGGCTCATCCACGCTGGGATTCTTCGCGCGGATGTGCCCGGACAAGGGCCTGGACACCGTGGTCGAGGCCTTCATCGAGCTGCGCCGACAGGATCGATTCTCCCGGCTTCGGCTGAAGGTGGGCGGCGGGTGCGGGCCCGGCGACCTCGCGTTCGTCGAATCCCAGCGCCGCCGCCTGGCCGAGGTCGGCCTGGCCGACGCGGCTTCCTTCCACCCCAACCTCTCCCGCGACGAGAAGCTCGCCTTCCTCGCTTCGCTGGATGTGCTCTCGGTGCCCTCGCGCTTCAGCGAGGCTTTCGGGCTCTTCGTGGTCGAGGCCCTGGCCGCCGGCACCCCGGTGGTCCAGCCCGATGTCTGCGGGTTCCGCGAGATCATCGAGGCGACGGGCGGCGGACTGTTGTGCCCGCAGAACACCCCGGCTTCGTTGGCGGGCACGCTCGGGGAACTCCTGTCCGACCCGGCGCGGTTGCGGTCTCTGGGCGAACAGGGACGCCGCGCCGTCGCCGAGAAGTTCAGCGATGCCGCCATGGCCCGGGAGGTCCTGGAAGAGACCCGATTCCTGTTGTCCCGATCCTCCCCGCCCGGACCCGCCAGTGGGCCCCTTTCCTGACCGACAGCCCTCAACTCCAAGACCGACGCACCATGCCGTTCTCCGAATTCCGAGCCACCCGTCGGGTCGAGTTCAACGAAACCGACCTCGCCGGCATCGTCCATTTCTCGAACTTCTTCCGCTACATGGAGACGGTGGAAGGAGCGTTCTACCGATCGTTCGGCCAGTCGGTGATCCTGCGCGGGGCCGCCGAGCCGCTGGGCCTGCCCCGGGTCCATGCCGACTGCGACTACCTCAAGCCGCTGCGCTTCGAGGATCTGGTCGAGATGCACCTGCTCGTGAAGGAGAAGCGCGAGAAGACCGTGACCTACCAGATCCGGTTCTGGCGCATCGAGCCCGGGCCGGCCGAGGAGGTCGCGGTGGGGCACGTCACGGTGGTCTGTGTGGGGAGGGGGCCGGGTGGGGCGCTCAAGTCGCAGCCGTTTCCAGCCGACTTCGCCGCACACCTCGAGGTGGCTCCGGCCTCGGCCCTGCGTCCGGCCCGATCCTGAGCCCTGGGGCGCCGCCCCGGATCCTGCACCCGACGATCGTTCCCAGGACTGATTCTCCCGATTGCGGTCGGAACCGGCCGGAGTCAGGCTGGCCGGCGTGAAGCGATTGCTCGCGCTCCTGTCGTGTGTGTGGTGGATCGGTTGCGGTGCCCAGCCGCCGGCCTCGTCGTCGTCGTCCGCAACGCCGCCGCAGCAGAACCCCGCTCCGGCCACGTCGGCTCCTGCGATTTCGCCCGCGACGGTTTCCGGGGCCGCATCGGAAACCGAGCCCGTGTTCCATCTCCCCACCGCGCAGGTCAACCTGCCCCGGGTGAAGCTCTGGATCGGGCCCCGCGAGATCACCTCGGAGGTGTGCATCACGGTGTCGCAAATCGCCACGGGCCTCATGCATCGCCCGTCGATCGGGCCCGAGGAGACCATGCTCTTCGTCTTCGGGTCGCCCCGCGAACGGTCCTTCTACATGAAGAACGTGCCTTTCGACATCGATGTCGCCTACATCGACAGCGAGGGTGTCATCCAGGAGATCGTCCGGCTCAAGGCCAACGATGCCAAAGGGGTCCCCTCGAAATCGTCCCGCATCCAGTTCGTGCTCGAGGCCGCGCCCGAGTATTTCACCCGCAATGGCTATGGCCCGGGGACGCTGATCGGCACCGAGCGGGGCGGCCTCGCCCAGGTCCTTGGCCCCATGGCCCAGCTGAACTGAAGCCGGAAGCCCCGGAGTCCCGATCGAGCCCACGGGCCGATGGCCCGTTGCCTCGCGCCGCTTGTCGCCTGAGAATCCCGCCCATGAGGATCGCCCTCGCCCAGTTGAACACCACCGTCGGGGACATCGCCGGCAACGAGCGGCTGATCCTGGAAGCCTACCGCCGTGCCGTCGAGGCCCGGGCCGAGCTGGTCGTCACCCCCGAACTGTCGATCACCGGCTACCCTCCCCGGGACCTGCTCCTGCGCGGATCCTTCCTCGAGGCCAACCGGGCGGCCCTCGAGCGCCTGGCGACGGCCGTCGGCGAGGTGGGCCTGATCGTCGGCTTCGTCGGCGAGAATCCCGCCCGCCCCGGGCGCCCGCTCACCAATGCGGCGGCCTTGCTGCACCGGGGCCGGGTGGTGGCCGTCCGCACCAAGACCCTCCTGCCGACCTATGACGTGTTCGACGAGGACCGCTACTTCGAGCCGGCCTCCGAGAACGCGGTCATCCACTGGGAGGGCCGGCGACTGGGGCTGACCATCTGCGAGGACATCTGGAACGACGACGAGTTCGGGGTCCGGCGTCGGTACCGGCCCGACCCCGCCGCCGCATTGGTCGCCGCCGGCGCCGAGATCCTGATCAACCTGAGCGCCTCGCCCTGGCAACTCGGCAAGGAGCGGCTCCGTTGCGGGCTCCTTCGGGGACTCGCCCGGCGACATCAGGTGCCGGTGATTTATTGCAACCTGGTCGGTGGCAACGACGAGCTGGTCTTCGACGGTCGCAGCCTGGCCTTCAACCGGGAAGGCGGCTGCCTCGGCGAGGCGGCCCACTTCAGCGAGGATCTCCTCCTCGTCGAGACCGAGGCCACTGGCGATCGGCCCCTGGTTCCCTTCGCCGACGAGGCCCTGCTGCACGACGCACTGGTGCTGGGCACGCGCGATTACGTCCGGAAATGCGGCTTCCGCTCGGTGGTGCTGGGGTTGTCGGGTGGCATCGACTCGGCCCTGGTGGCCGCGCTGGCCGTGGATGCCCTCGGTGCCGAGCATGTCCGCGGGTTGGCCTTGCCGACCGAGTTCTCCAGCCAGGGTAGCATCGATGACGCCCGTGCCTTGGCGACGAACCTCGGGATCCGCTTCGATGTGGTGCCCATCCAGGGAGCCTTCGAGGCCCTGAAGCGCCAGATGGGGCCGCTCTTCGAGGGGCGTCCGGAAGACACCACTGAAGAGAATCTCCAGGCCCGGTTGCGGGGCGTGACCCTCATGGCCATGTCCAACAAGTTCGGCTCGCTGCTGCTCACCACGGGCAACAAGAGCGAACTGGCCGTCGGCTACTGCACGCTCTACGGCGACATGTGCGGCGGCTTGGCGGTGATCAGCGACCTGCCCAAGACCTGGGTGTACCGCGTGTCCCGTTGGATGAACCGCGACCGCGAGATCATCCCGGAGCCCACACTCACCAAGGCCCCGAGCGCGGAGCTCCGCCCCAACCAGACCGATCAGGACAGCCTGCCTCCCTATGATGTCCTCGATGCCATCCTCGAGGCCTACGTGGTGGAAGACCGCCCGGTCGCCGAGATCATCGCCGCGGGTTTCACCGAGGCCGATGTCCGGCGAGTCGTCCGGCTCATCGACCTGTCGGAATACAAGCGCCGCCAGGCCGCCCCCGGACTCAAGGTGACTTCCCGCGCCTTCGGGGTGGGTCGCCGGCAACCGGTGGCGCAGCGCTGGCGGGAAATCTGAGCGTTTGGGCGTGTCAGAGGGGGACACGCTGAGGTCATGAAACCGGAGTGAGTACCAAAAATCGTATTATTAACCCGGTAAAATGAAATAAAAGCAGGATCTCCCCGCGTTTTTCTTCCTAAGAAACTTCACGGCGCGGCGTTGTCAGGATGGAATACTCCGATCCTTCGCCATGAACCCGTCCAGCAGCTCCAGCCAGACCGACGAGCGGGTGGAATGGGTTCGGGCCTCCATGGAGCGGCACGAGGCTGAATTGCTGCGATACGCCCACTCCCTTGTGGGAGACCTCTCCGCCGCCGAAGACTTGGTTCAGGACGCCTTCTTCAAGCTCTGCAAGCAGGAGCCGGCTTCGTTGCGCGGACGACTGGTGCCGTGGTTGTTCACCGTGGTCCGCAACCAGGCCATGGACCGACATCGCCGCGAGTCCCGCTGGCCCCGGGCCGCGGAGGCCGAGGCGTCGGACATCCCGGGGCCTGTGCCGACGCCTTCGGCCGCGGTCGAGGCGCGGGACGATGTCCGCAACCTCTTGTCTCTCCTGTCGGGCCTGCCGCCGAACCAGCGCGAGGTCGTGCGGCTCAAGTTCCAGAACCAGTTGAGCTACCGGGAGATCTCCGAACTCACCCGGCTCACCGAGACGAACGTCGGGTTCCTCCTCCACACGGCCCTGAAGACCCTGCGGCAACGCTTCGAACGGCTGGATGCCAGGCCGGGCGCCTCGGCCGTCCGTCCCCACCTCCATCCGTCGCCCCTGCCATGAACTCTTCCCGCCCCCCCGCCGACTGGACGCCCGATTCCCCGGAACTGACCGCCTTCGCCCTGAAAGACGGGCCTTTCGAGCAGTCCGTTCCGGGTTGGGCCGAGCGTCGTTCCGAGGCCGAGCAAGCCGTGTCCCGCTCGGCACCGCTGCGCGCTGAGATCGGGGAGATCCGACGGGTCGCCGATGACATCGAGACCCGCCTGGTCCACGAGCCCGTGCATCGGTTGAGCGCGGAGCGTCGGGAGGCTGTCCTCGCCTATGCCCGGAATCCGGGCAGGGGACTTCCCCGGAGACCCTCCGATGCGGGCGGCTCGGCCAGCGGGGCCGGTTGGCACCGCTTCTGGTCCATGCTCACCCGGCCGGCGTTGGGTTTCAGTCTGGCCGCAGCGACGGCCCTGAGCATCGCCTTGGCCCTGTGGAGTCCATGGCACCGGGGTTCGGGCACTCCCGGCACCGGGGTCGCGGCGCGTCCGGCGGTGTCCAACGCCCCGACGCCTCCGGCCATCGCGCGGAGATTCGCGGTGTCGAAGTCGCCGGTCGCGGACGGGTCGGCGGCGCTCGCCGCCGATGCGGTTGCCTCGGACACGAAGACGCCAGTGGCGGGCCCGGGTGACGGTGATGATCCGCCGGCGGCGGCGGCGGAATCCTTGCCGGCCGCACCGCGTGAGGAGGTCCAGCGGGGTGAATCGCATCTGCGGTGGGATACCGTGGCCGCCCGCCCGGCGAGGACGCAGTCGGTCGCCGCCGCCCCGGAGGCCATGGGTGCCAAGGCCTCCGCCTCTCCCGTCGATTCCGCCGCGGATTCGCCCGCGCCTTCCCGGAGCGTCACCGCTGCCGATGCCTCCCGGGCCAAGGCCGGGGCCCGCGTTCCTGTCGTGCGTCGCGAGGCCCGCGACACCCGGGAGATTCCCTTCCGTTCGGTGGCCGAGGCGCCCCGATCGACCTTCCCTCTGAAACCCGCCGACACCAGCTACCCGCAGGTTCGGCAAGCCCTGCAGGAAGGGCGGCTACCTTCACCCGACGCCGTGCGGTTGGAGGAGCTGCTCAATCACTTCTCCTACGAGTACCCGGCACCCCGGGGTCCTGAGCCGTTGGCGGCCCATGTCGAGGTCGCCGACTCGCCCTGGAGTCCCGACCACCGGTTGGTGAAGATCGGTCTCCAGGCGCGGGCGGCTCCCGCGGCCGGCAGGTCCACGGCCGACGTGGTCGTGCTGGTGGGCCTGAGACCCGGATCGGCCTCCCGCCTCGCCTGGGTCCAGCGGAGCCTCCGGTCGCTCATCGAGACGATGGATGGCCGGGATTCCCTGGCCCTGCTGCTCGATGGTCCCCAGGGCCGGGTCATCCTCCCGCCGACCTCCGGTGCTGATCGCGCCGCGCTGGCCGCCGGGTTGGCCGCCCTGAGAGCCGAGGGGGCACCCCGCGGATTGGACGGGCTCCGCCGAGCCTATGCGTTGGCCGCCCAGCGTCGGGTTCCCGGGGTCATCCAGCGCGTGGTCTGGATCCTCGATGGCGAGTTCCCGGCCGAAGCCGGGACCCGTGAGGCGCTCTCGGCCCTCATCCGGGAGCAGACCGAGTGGGGGGTGCTTCTGAAAGTCTTGGCGTTGGGTGCCGAGGACATCCCGGTCGGGAAGGTCGAGGCGAACCCGTCGTTGTCCTGGATGGCTGCTCCGGAAACCGGTGCCTACGCCTCCGCGACCAGCGAGGACCAGGCCTTGTCGGAGCTCCGGCGCGAGTCCCTGTCGCGCCCCGCCCCGCCTGCGGTGGCCGACGAGGTCGAGGTGGAGGTGGTCTTCAATCCCTCGAGGGTCGACCGCTGGCGGCTCCTCAGCCAGGAGACCCGGGCACCGGCCGCGACCGCTTCCGCGACCCGGGGTCGCTCGTCGGACGGCCGTGGAGCCCGGATCGAGGCCGGGCATTCGGTGACCGCGCTGTATGAGATCGTCCCCGCCCGCGACCCGGTTCCGCCCGTGGCGTCCCCTGGGGCACCCGTGGCCCCACAAGACCTGCTCAGCCTCCGCGTCGGCTACCGGTCGCCCGCCCGCGAAGAGGCGTCCCGGAATCTCCGGGTCGGGGTTCCCGATGCCGGCCGCGGGCTCGATGCAGCGACGGCCGACTACAAGTTCGCCGCGGCCGTGGTCGGCTACGGACTCCTGTTGCGCGACTCGCCCTTCAAAGGCGATCTGACCTGGGACAAGGTCCTCGCTCTGGCCGAAGAAGGGCAGGGGCCGGATCGAGAGGGGTATCGTGCGGAATTCCTGCAGCTGGTCCGCAAGGCCGCCGCCCTGCACGCCTCCGAGGCTGGGTCGGCCACCGATCCCGGCGCGGATGCGCCCCGCGCCGCTCCGGTCAGGCCTGGCCCTTCGGATCGTCCGACGCCTCGTCCGGAGCGGCAGAGTCCTTGAGTTTCTTGAGCCGGTCGCGGACCCGGCGGAACGCGGGATCTTTTCGCGCCGCGGCGAGGTCGGGATCCTTGAGCATCCAATCGAAGTCCCGGTACCCGGCCTCGACGGCGCGGAGCAATTCGTCGATGGCGGGCTCGAGTTCGCCGGCGAGCGACAGGCTGCAGGCCAGATTGAAGAGCACCTCCGGATCGCCCGGCCGGAGGGACTTGAGCTGGTGATCCACTCTCAGGCCGTCGGTGATGCGCCCGCGGCGGGTGTAGTCGTCGGCCAGGAGCTGGAGTGCCTCGACATACTGGGGGTCCTTGACCACCAGGCCCTCGAGGAAGCCGATTTCCACGTCGAGATCCCGTGTTTCACGCTTACCCAGCTTCGGTTGTTTGGCCTGCGACATCTGGGCCCAATCTCGAAAGCGGGGCTCCTCCCGTCAAGCGACAGTCCGACAGAGCTCTTCCCTGCGCCCTCCCGACGGCGATCTCCGGTTGCGGTGCGCGGTGGTCCGGGAGAACCTCCGGCCGCATGTCCGAGGAATGGTTCGATGTCGTGGATGAGCAAAACCGGGTCATCGGCAAGGCCCCCCGCAGCGAGGTGCATCGGCTCAAGCTGCGCCATCGGGCCGTGCACGTGCTCGTGTACAACCGGAGGGGCGAACTTTTCCTGCAGCAACGGGCGCTCTGGAAGGACGACTTCCCCGGTGTCTGGGATTCGTCGTCGTCGGGGCATGTCACCGCCGGCGACGCCATGGACGAGACGGCGCTGCGGGAGGTGGCCGAAGAGCTGGGGGTCGCCCTGGAGGTGCCGCCCCGCCGGATCTTCGAACTCGATGCCACCGAGGCCACCGGCTGGGAGTTCTGTGGCGTGTACCGGGCCGATCACGAGGGGCCCTTCGTGCTGCAACCATCGGAGATCCGCGGGGGCGGCTGGTTCACGCCCGAGGCGGTCTCCGAGTGGGTCTCGCGGCGGCCGCAGGACTTCGCCAGCGCCTTCCGGGTGATCTGGCAGCGGTTGCTCTCCGGGGCCCGGACGCCGGTGTCTCCGGGGTAGCCCGCCGCGCCCCCGTTTCGTTGCCCGGGGTTCTCGGGGCTGGTTTTTGGGGTGACCCGGTGTAGCGTCCGCGACGCACCATGAAGTCGAACTCCCCCGGGGTCTTCTGGACCATCCTGGCCTCATTCTTCGTCTCCGGTCTGGCCGGGCTGCTCTACCAGGTCGTCTGGACGCGCTATCTGGCGCTCTTCCTCGGCAGCACCAGCTACGCCGTGGTGGCCGTCCTCGTGGCGTTCATGGGCGGCCTGGCCGCGGGCAACGCCCTGCTGGGGACGCGGGCCGATTCGCTGCGTCGGCCGTTGTTCTTCTATGCCTGCCTTGAGGCCGGCATCGGGCTCTTCGCCGTGGCCTTCCCGTTCTATTTCGAGGCCGTGCGGCAGGCGTTCCTGGCGACGGTCCGTTCGGCGCATCCCGAGGGCTCGACGCGGCTGGCCCTGCAGTTCGGTTTCGCCGTCCTGACCATCCTGCTGCCCACCGTGCTCATGGGCGCGACCCTGCCGGTGCTGACCAAGTACGTGACACGGTCCCTGTCGGAGCTTCGGGGGCGCGTCGCGGCCTTGTATTCGATCAACAGCGCCGGCGCGGTGGCCGGGATCATCCTCGCCGACTGGTGGTGGATCCCCGCCCTCGGGCTCGAGGCCGTGGTGCAGCTCGGCGCGACCCTGAGCCTCGCCATCGCCCTGGTGGCCTATGTGCTGAGCGCCCGCAGCGGCGAGGGGCTCGACGCACCGCCACCCCCGGTCGCCCGCACCGAGGCCGACGAGTCGTTCACGCCGCTCGAGTGCCGTGTCGCCCTCGTCGCCGCCGGGTTGTCGGGATTCGTCGCCATGCTCTACGAGGTGGCCTGGACACGCCTGCTGGCGCTGGCCCTCGGCTCGAGCACCCATGCCTACTCCCTGATGCTGGCGACCTTCATCAGCGGCATCGCCGTGGGCAGTGCGCTCGTCTCGGTCCTGCGCCGACGGGTCGACACGCTGGTGGCCTTCGCCGTCTCCGAGTGGGCCCTGGCCGGCACCCTGCTGGCTTCGATCTTCTTCTACGACCTCATCCCCTACGCCTTTGCCCACCTGGCCGATGTCATCGCCCGGCGCCCGGCGGCCTACCCGGTCTACGAGTTGGCCCAGACTCTCATCTGCTTCGGCGTGCTGTTCATCCCGGCGGTCTGCCTGGGCATGACCCTGCCCCTGGCCAGCCGCGTGGCCACGGCCGATTTCCGCCGCACCGGCGGGTCGGTCGGTCGCGTGTTCGCCGTGAACACCCTCGGCACCGTGCTGGGGGCCGTGCTCACCGGCCTGGTCTTCCTGCCGGCGCTCGGGCTGGCCGCCACGCTGGCCTTGGGCATCGGCATCAACGGGTTGATCGGGTGGGTCACCCTCGCCTCGCGTCGGGGAGGTGTCGGCAAAGCCGCGGTCCAGGGGTTGGTCGCCACGGTCCTGCTGGTCGGCCTGGTGTCCGTGACCCTGGGCGATCGATGGTCCCGGGCCTTCGTGCTCGGCCTCTGGCGCGACGCGCAGCCCCCGGCCAGCATCGAGGAGTTCCGCCGACGGGGGGAGGTCTACGACCTGGCCTATCACCGGGACGGTGCGGGCTCCACGGTGGCGGTGCTGGCCGTCACCAACCTCGCCGGCCAGCGCAACATCAGCCTCAAGGTCAATGGCAAGGCCGACGCCAGCTCGGGCGAGGACATGAGCACCCAGATCCTCGCGGGCCAGTTGCCCATGCTGCTCAAGCCCTCGGCCGAAACCGTGCTGGTGGTCGGTGCCGGCAGCGGCGTGACCGTGGGTTCGGTCCTCCAGCACTCCTCGGTGAAATCCGTGGACCTGGTGGAGATCTCCCCCGAGGTCGTGGAGGTGGCCCGGGACCATTTCGCCCCCTTCAACCATGACGGCCTCCGCAACCCGAGGTGCCGCACCCACATCGAGGACGCCAAGACCTTCCTGCAGACCACGTCCGAGACCTTCGACGTGATCATCACCGAGCCGTCCAACCCGTGGATGGCCGGCGTCGCCGCCGTCTTCAGCCGGGAGTACTACCAGGACTGCCTTTCCCGACTGCGGGAGGGCGGATTGTGCGCCCAGTGGGTCCAGACGTACGAGACCGACGACGAGACCTTCGCCACCGTGGTGGCCACCTTCGGCTCGGTGTTCCCGCACCTGAGCCTCTGGCAGACCTCCGCCAGCGATCTGCTGCTCATCGGGGCCGCCAGTCCTTTCCGGGCCGATCTCGGGGCCCTGGCCCGGCGGTTGGCCGAGCCCGCCGTCGCGGCGGACCTGAAACGCATCGAGATCACCCGGCCGGTGAACGTGCTCTCGCTCCAGATGGTGGCCTTCGACGACGCGTTCTTCCTCGCGCCCGACGGCACGCCCGTCCACAGCGACTTCCACCCGGTGCTGGAATACCGGGCCCAGCGCGCTTTCTTCATCCGCGGAACGGCGGGCCTGCCCTACCGGTTGAACGAGATCAAGCGCCCGCGGCCGCGCACGCTGCTCGGGGAGCATCTGGCCCGGTCACCTCTCACGGCGGACGATTGCCGGGCGCTTTCGCGGCAGTTCGCCCGGTTCGGCGTGCCTCAGCTGCCGGTGTTCCGATCGGTGCTCCGGCGGTGGCAGGAGATCGAGCCCCAGGATCCGGTCGTGCTGCGACTGCTTTCCACCTATGCGATCCAGAACCCCGCACCCGACGGGGAGGTGGCATCGCTGGTGAAGCACCCGGCCTTCTCGGACGAGGAGCGCCTGCGTGATCTCCATCTGATGCGCCAGTTGGCCGACCTGCTCCTTCTCCGCCACCGGACCCAGCGCTCGGCTTTCCATGTCCCGGATTCCGTGCGTCTGGAGGTGTTCCTGGGTGCGCTCGTCCAGCTGGACCCCGCCCGGCAGCGCGTGCACCGCATGCGTCTGGCCGAGGTGAGTTGGGATCGCGGCAACGATGCCCGTGCGCGTGCCCTGTTCGAGGAGGCCCTCCAACCCGACGAGGCTCGCTTCGGGACGTTGGATTTCTCCGAGGATCCCGGATGCCCGGCGGGCATGATGGCCCGGCTGATCGATGCCGACCTGAGGGCGGGGGATCTGAAGGCCGCCCTTGAGAAGGTCCTGCGCTTCGGTCGCATGGGATACATCCACCCCGAGCGCTCCGGGGGAGACGACACCCTCCAGATGCTCGCCCGTCGCGTCATCGTCACCACCCAGGCCTCCCTGCAACGATGATGAGGATCCGCGTCCGGCATCGCCCGCGCTCGACATTGGGGACGACTGGGGTTTTCTTGAGGGCTTGTCCGTGCCGACGAGAGCATGGAGGCCGATGACCGAGTTCCTGCAACAACTGCTCAACGGAGTGCTCCTGGGGGCGATCTACGCCCTCATCGCGCTGGGCTACACCATGGTCTACGGAGTCCTCCGGTTCATCAATTTCGCCCACAGCGACGTGTTCATGCTGGGCGCGTTCGTGGCCTGGTATTCCGTGGAGAAGCTCGGGCTTCCCGCCCGGTCGCTCGTCGGCGGGATGGCGGCGCTCCTGCTGTCGATGTCGGTGTGCGCCGTCCTCGGCGTGCTCATCGAGAAGCTCGCCTACAAGCCCCTGCGCCAGCGGTCCACCCTCACGGTGCTGATCACCGCCATCGGCGTCTCGCTGCTGATCCAGAACCTGGCCCAGAATTCCCGGCTCGGATTCGGTCCCAATCCCCGCGCCTTCCCCGAACTCTTTCCCTCCAGCCAGCTCCACCTCGGCGCCCTGACGGTGTCCACCCACCAGTTGATGGTGCTGGTCGTCTCCCTCGGGTTGCTGGGCCTGCTGTACTGGATCGTCCATCACACCCGGACCGGCACCGCCATGCGGGCGCTTTCGTTCAACGCCACGGCCGCCTCGCTGGTGGGCATCGACAACGACCGGATCATCTCCTTCACCTTCGGGCTGGGTTCTGCGCTGGCCGGCGCGGGCGGGGTCCTCTACGCGATGAACTACCCCAGCATCGATCCCCTCATGGGCACCCTGCCGGGCCTCAAGGCCTTCGTGGCGGCCGTGTTGGGAGGCATCGGCAACCTGCCGGGGGCGGCGCTCGGAGGGCTGGTCATCGGCCTGGTGGAGACCTTCGTCTCGGGCACCCGGTTGTCCACGTTCCGCGATGCCATCGCCTTCGGCATCCTCATCGCCATCCTGCTGTTCCGGCCCGCAGGACTCCTCGGCAAACCCAAGGTGGAGAAGGTCTGATCATGGTCGTTCCCGTCGCCCAACGCTGGCTGCTCGGAGCCCTGGTCCTGTCCCTGGTCGCGTCGCTCCTGTCCGGGTCGATCGATCCCTACTTCCTCGACGTGGCCATGGGGGTGGGCGTCAGCATCGTGCTGGCCTCGAGTCTCAACCTCATCAACGGGTTCACGGGCCAGTTTTCCCTGGGGCATGCCGGCTTCATGGCCGTGGGGGCCTACGCCTCGGCCATGCTCTCCACCGTGGTGGCCCCGCGGTTGGGCTGGAGCCCGGGCCTGCTCCAGTGGGTGTTCTTCCCGCTCACCCTGCTCGTGGCCGGCCTGCTGGCGGCGGTCGCGGGCCTGGCGGTGGGAGCGCCCTCGCTGCGGCTCAAGGGCGACTACCTCGCCATCGTGACCCTGGGCTTCGGCGAGATCATCCGCGTGATCCTCCAGAACCTCGACGCCGTGGGCGGTGCCCGCGGCCTGACGGGGGTCCCCACGCACACCAACCTCTTCTGGACCTTCGGAGCGGCGGCCCTGACGGTGTACACGGTCTGGGCACTCCTCAGTTCCACCCATGGGCGGGGCTTCCTGGCGGTGGCCGACGACGAGGTGGCGGCCGAGGCGATGGGCCTCGACACGACCCGGTACAAGATCACGGCCTTCGGCATCGGGTCGTTCTTCGCGGGCGTGGCCGGCGGTCTCTACGCCCACCTCAAGGGTTATCTCAACCCGGGCGGATTCTCCTTCGACAAGAGCATCGAGATCGTGGTGATGGTGATCCTCGGTGGCATGGGCCGCCATGGCGGTGTGGTCTTCGCGGCGATCCTGCTGACCCTCCTGCCCGAGGGGCTCCGCGAGCTGGGCGCTCGTTCGGTGCCCAATCCCTTCGGGGGCGCGTCCTGGTCGCTCGAATGGGTGAAGGACATGCGCATGATCCTCTACTCCCTGCTGCTGATCCTCCTCATGCTCCTGAGGCCGCAGGGATTGTTCCACCGGAGCGAGAAACGGAGGCCGGTCGCATGAGCGCTTCGTTGTTGCGACTCACCGACGTGACCATCCGCTTCGGTGGCCTCACGGCCGTGTCGTCGGTCACCGCCGATGTGCGGGAAGGCGAATTGGCCGGACTCATCGGGCCCAACGGCGCCGGCAAGACGACCCTCTTCAACCTCATCACCGGCGTTTACCAGCCCACCGAGGGGCGCATCGAGTTCGCTGGCTCGGGCACCGCCGGGGCCAGGCCCTTCCACCTCACCGGGCGTGGCATCGCCCGGACCTTCCAGAACATCCGGCTCTTCCCCAGCCTGTCGGTGTCCGACAACGTGCGGGTGGCCTTCCACCGGCACCTCGAGCACCGTACCTGGCACTCGTGGCTGCGCGGCGGGCGATTCCATGCCGAGGAGGCCGAGTTGCGCGATAAGACCCGGGAGTTGCTGGGGATCTTCAATCTCGAGCGCGTCCAGGATTCTCCGGCCAAGAGCCTTTCCTACGGCGACCAGCGCCGTCTGGAGATCGTCCGAGCGCTGGCCACGGGGCCGCGGTTGCTCCTGCTCGACGAGCCCGCCGCCGGCATGAATCCCTCCGAGAAGGACGAGTTGATGCGGCTCATCCGATTCGTGCGCGACCGCTTCGGCTTGGCGGTGCTGCTCGTCGAGCACGACATGAAGGTCGTCATGGGCATCTGCGAGCGCATCCACGTCCTCGAATACGGCCGGAAGATCGCCGAGGGGGCCCCCGACCAGATCCGGGCCGATCCGAAGGTCATCGCCGCCTACCTGGGAGACTGATCCGAACACCGGCCGGGCGACCGGCAACACCGATTTCCACGCCGTGCTAGAAGTCCAGAATCTGAGCGTCCGATACGGGGCCATCACCGCCCTCCACGGCATCTCGCTGACGGTGCCGGCCAGCGGCATCGTGACCCTCATCGGTGGCAACGGCGCCGGCAAGACGACCACGCTGCGGGCCATCTCGGGCATGGTGAAGCCGGCCTCGGGGCGGATCCTCTTCGATGGCGAGGACATCACCGGGCTGCCTCCGCACGAGATCGTGCGCCGGGGCCTCGCCCACTCGCCCGAGGGGCGGCTTGTCTTCGCCAACCTGACGGTCCTGGAGAATCTCCGCATGGGTGCCTACCTGCAGCGGGACGCACGCTGGATCGCCTCGGAGCTCGACCATGTCTTCGCCATGTTCCCGCGGCTCCTGGAGCGCCGGGAGCAGCCCGCGGGAACCCTGTCCGGCGGCGAGCAGCAGATGCTGGCCATCGGTCGGGCGCTGATGAGCCGGCCTCGGTTCCTGATGCTTGATGAACCGTCGCTGGGCATCGCGCCGCTCCTGGTGAAGGAGATCTTCGCCCGGTTGGTCGAGTTGAACCGCGAGCGTTCGCTGCCCATCCTGCTCGTCGAGCAGAACGCCCATCTGGCCCTGGAGGTCAGCAGCCATGGCTACGTGCTGGAGACGGGGCGGGTGCTCCTGTCCGACCGCTCTTCGGTTCTCCGCGACAGCCCTGACGTCCGCAGCGCCTATCTCGGAGGATGAACCTGGGACGGGAGGCGGATTCAGCGGGTCTCCCCCAAAAGTTGACGAGTGTAAATCAGCGTTGAAACCTCCGTTACATCATCGGCGTCTGCCGGGGTGAATGGGGGGATGGTTCAGGAGAGGTTCCAGGGACTGGCGACGTGCGTTGTTGCCTCTCTGCCTGTGCCTGGACGTGGTCTTGGGCCCGCTTCATGCCTTCGATCGTCAGGCCTGGGATGGTGGCCGGATTCCCCTCGACCCGAGTCCCGGCGAATGGGTTCTGGAGGAGGCGTTTCCGGGGCTGGCTCCCTTGCCCGGCACCTTGGGTTTCGCTGTTCCGCCCGAGGAGACCCGGCGGATCATCTTGGTGGGCATGGGAGGCTTGGCCCATGAGGTGTCCCTCAACGGCACCCCTTCGAGCCGGCCGTTCCTTGATCTGTCCCAGCGGGTGTTCTTCGAACAGGAGGCCGGCCTCCTCGGGATGGCCTTCCACCCGGGGTTCCGGACCAACGGGTGGGTCTTCGTCTACTACAGTTCCAAAGAAGGGGCCGGCGGGCTGGTCCAGTCGTTCAATCGATTGTCGCGCTTCACCGTGCCTCCGGGGGGCGATGGCTTGCCGGATCCGGCTTCCGAAACGGTGCTGTTCCACCAGGAAGATCCGGGCCCCAATCACAACGGTGGTTGCCTGGCCTTCGGTCTCGACGGCTACCTCTATCTTTCCGTGGGCGATGGCAGTCTGTGGGACAACCGGGTGACGCAGCGGCTGGATGCGGGGTTTTTCGGCGGCATCCTCCGGATCGATGTCGATCGCCGGCCGGGCAATCCTGCCCCGAACCCGGGCTTCGGCGTGAACACCAATGCCTATTCTATTCCCGCCGACAACCCGTTCGTCGGGATCCGGGAATACCGGGTCGGCGACCGGACGATCTGGAGCGGTGCCGATCCAGGGTCGCTGCGCACCGAGTTCTACGCGCTGGGCATGCGGAACCCTTGGCAGTTCAGCTTCGACCCCAAGACCGGTGAGTTGTGGTGCAACGATGTCGGCTACGGCTCGCGGGAGGAAGTCAACCGTGTGCGGCCCGGGGCCAACTACGGCTGGCCTTGGTGGGAGGGCACGTTGCCGGCCACCGATCCGCAGGTGAAGGGAACGGCCCTCCCGGAGTTCGAATACACCCATTTCTCCGGCCGCACGGCCATCACGGGCAGCCACTTCTATCGGGGCTCGTTCTATCCGGAGTTGGACGGTTGCTACCTGTTCTCTGACTGGTCGGGTGACATCGCCGTGTTGCGGCCGGGACAACCGGGCGAGGCCAAGGTGAAATGGATCGCCAACCTCCCGGGTGTGGTGGCTTTTGGCGCTGATCCGCGCGACGGATCGCTGTTGCTGACCTCGGGCAGCGGCAGGATTCAACGCTTGGTCCATCGTCCTGTCACCGGTGCAGTCTGGCCGGAGCGGTTGTCCGAGACCGGATTGTTTGCCGACCTGGCCTCCCGCACTCCGAGGCCGGGGCTCGTGCCCTACGAGATCAACGTCCCGTTCTGGTCCGATCATGCCCTCAAGCGCCGTTGGTTCGCGCTGCCGGGCCAGGAGACCCTCACATTCAGCCGCGATGGTGCTTGGACCTTCCCGGCGGGGACGGTCTGGGTGAAACACTTCGATCGGGCCTATTATCGCCCCGACACGATGCTCATCCCGATGGAGACGCGCATTCTCGTGCAGACGACCAACGGGGTCTCCGGGGCGACCTACCGATGGAACGATGCGGGCACCGACGCGGACCTGGTGCCTGCGGAAGGGGCCAACGCGATATTCTATGCCTGGACCCCCACCGAGTTGGTCACCCAGAACTGGAGGTTTCCGGGACGGAACGAATGCCTCGCCTGTCATACCAAGGCGATCGGCGGTCCCGCGGGATTCCGCACCAGTCAACTCAATCGCCGGACGCGCGACGGAGTGACCATCGTCTCCCAACTCGATGCCTGGTCCGCGGCGGGCTACTTTTCGGAGCCGCTGGTGCGCACCTACCAGATGCCGGCCTTGGTGAATCCGACGGACGAGTCCCTGGACCGGGAGCGTCGTGTGCGTTCCTACCTCGATGCCAACTGCGCCTCATGTCACCAGCCCGGTGGCTTGACCCGGACCGCCTGGGATGCGCGCATCGGCACCGCGCTGGACCAGATGGGGCTGATCGGGGTGCGGTCCTCGGTGTCCGGTGTCGGTTGGGGAGACCGTTTGGTGGATCCAGGACATCCGGAGAACTCCGTGTTGCTCCAGCGCATGGCGTCGCTCGGCAATTTTCACATGCCGCCGCTGGGTTCCTCGGAGCTCGACAAGGCAGCGGTGGAGTTGGTGCGACGTTGGATCCTTGAAGATCTGCCGACCCGCAACGGGTACGACGCCTGGGCGGCGCAGTGGTTGCCGGAGCCGTGGGATGCGATGCGCTCTCAGTCGATCGATCCTGACGGAGACGGTCTCGACAACTTCACCGAGTTCCTGCTGCGGGAGGGTCCACTGAGTCCGGAGCGCCTCTGGAGGCCGACGATCGCGCGTGACGGATCCCGACATGTCTTGCGGTTCCACCGTTGGGCCGGTCGGCGCTTCGAGGTCCAGTGGGCCTCGGGTCCGACCTCCTCGGCCCGTTGGTCCCGTCTCGAGGTGGAGGAGAACGATCCGCGCGCCAAATCCCTCGACAGCGAGGCGGTGATTCCGCTCCCCGACGGCCCGACTCGCTTTTACCGCGTGACCGTGGCGGGCGAGTGAACGCACGGGCGGCAAGCGTGTCGGTGCCCTGAGGATCGGTTGACCCGTGGTCCCCGATTGAAGCAGGATGCCGGGAAGATCCCGAACATGACGTTTCGCCCGAAGACCGCACGACGATCGGACGCCTTCACGCTCATCGAGCTGCTGGTGGTGATCGCCATCATCGCGATCTTGGCGGGGATGCTCCTGCCGGCCCTGGCCAAGGCCCGTGCGTCGGCCATCAAGACCCTGTGTGCCAGCAATCAGCGGCAGTGGGGCATCGCGGTGAACCTGTACGCCAACGACAACGAGGACCGCTTCCCGGACAACACCGACGGCACGGGGCTGAGTTGGCTCGGGGTGCGTGCCCGCGGTTTCACCGACAAGTACTTGATGAAGAACGCGGCCCCGAGATCCCGGAACGACCGCAAGGCAGCCAATCACGTGCTGTTCTGCCCGACCGACGAATGGAACCGGCAGGCCGATGCCTGGAGCTACAGCGCGAGCGTGAGTCGTCCGACGTTCATCGGATATTTCTTTTTGCCGGGCCGGGTCGATGGGGCCTGGGACTACGACTCCGATGGGTTGGGTGAATGGCATTACCGCAGGAAGCTCGGCGGCGAATTCTCACGCGCCCCGATCCTCATCGATCGTCTGCAGGGGCACGGTGCGCATTCCACCAACATCCTGAATCCCGGGATCAAGTGGATCCTGCCTGAGAACGGTCGACCCACCAAGACGGCCAACCATCCGGGGCAACGGGGCGTGCCCACGGGTGGCAACTTCCTTTTCGAGGATGGCCACGTTCAATGGATCCAGTCGCGCAACGTGACGCTGGGATCGAGCCAGAGCCAGTGGCAGTGCTTCTACGGCATTCCGCTGCCCTGATCACCGAAGGGGCTCCGCGGGATCGGTCCT
>CAYLTF010000009.1:0-53666 GCA_964386625.1 uncultured Akkermansia sp.
TGAGAATCGGCGACGGTTGCGCCACTGTATCAGGCAACAAACCCCCTGGTCGTACACGACAGCCACTGGACGCGAGTCTGGGAAGGCGGGGGCGAGGTTCGAAGCCTGGAGTCAGGATATCGCGCCAGCGATGCTCGTCGGGTTCCGTTCGTGCCTACGCCGGAACCGCTTCGCCGCAAAGCGAAGGATGAGGCCAGCCCAACCCGGCCCGTTTGCCGGGATGGAAACATCCCAGAATGTCTGACGCCTTCATTCCCTGTTTTGCCGGTGGATTGGAGGCGTTTTGCGTTTCCTGAGCCCGCATCCCGGGCCCCTGAAACGCTGCTCCTTTCCCCGGTCTGGTCTCCATTGACACCCCCGTGCCCACCCCGGAACCGGGTGGGCCGTCACCGTGACTCGAGACCTGTGAAACAAGACATCCGAAACAACAGCAGCACCGCTCGCATCCCCAACCGGGGCTGCATCGCCCTCGGGGCCATCCTCGCCACCCTGGCCCAGGACCTCCTGGCCCAATATCCCACCACCGTGGTGGATTACCGGGCAGGAACCGGGTTTTCACCCGGCTACACCAACGCCGCCTCGGCAATCGGCACCCCCAGCCGCATGACCCCGGGAGACTTCGGTGGTCCAGTCTCGCCATTCTCCCCACCCTACACCCGCGATCAGCTCGTCAGTGTGGGCAGCGGCGGCGCTCTGACGCTTCGATGGGATGCCCCTGTGAAGGATGCCCCGGGCAATCCATTCGGCCTCGATTTCACCGTGTTCGGCAGCACGGGCTTCTTGATGACCAACGACTTCGATGCCGACTGGAACCCCATCGGCAAGCCCGCCACCGACGGTTCGCTCTTCAACCCCAATTCCGGGACCCAGCGCATCAGCGTGAGCAACGACGGGAAGACCTGGTATGTGCTCGATCCGTCGAAATCCCCGAAGGTGGACCACTACTATCCGACCGACGGATCCGGCGACTTCGGCATCCCGATGACCGCTTCCCTGCAGCCGGCAGAATTCTCAGGCAAGACCCTCGACGAGATCCGTGCCCTTTACCGAGGCTCGGCCGGGGGATCGAGCTTCGATCTCGCCTGGGCCATCGATGCGAACGGCATACCGGCGAACCTCGCCGAGGTTTCCTACGTCCGCATCGAGGTGCTGAGCGGCAAGGCGGACATCGATGGGCTGTCCATGGTCAGCACCGTGCCCGAGCCGCGGAGCTGGGCCCTCATGGTTTCCGCAGCCGCGGGCCTGTGGTGCTGGCTCCGGGTTTCCCGGAAAGAGTCCTGAGGGGCGACCAGGCCATGGCTCACCTCTCCACGGTTTGCGAGGATCGTTGCCCGCTCTGCGGCCAAGCCAATGCCTGCCGAAGGGCATTCGGCAGCGACCCAGGCGCCGCACCTTGCTGGTGTGAATCCGTCACCATTGCCCCGGAAGTGCTGGCGGCCATCGCGCCAGCCCTCCAGGGAAAGGCATGTCTTTGCCAGGCCTGCACCCGCTCCGGGCCGGCGGCCTCCGACACCCCGAGTGAAGGGGGCGAGGAGGACACCTACTTCACGGAGGATGGACGGATGGTGTTCACCCGTGCCTACCATCTCCGCCGGGGCCACTGTTGCGGCAGTGGTTGCCGACACTGCCCCTTCGATCCACCCACTCCACGCCCTTGACTCCGCCCATCCAGAGATGTCGTTCCATCGCCCGGGCGGTGGCCGTGATCGCCTGCATGGGGATCGCACTCACCGGAGCCACGCTCGAGGAGCACTTCGACACCGACCCGACTGCACGCGGCTGGCGTTCCTGGGGCGACGGTTCGCTCTTCCGTTGGGATCCCTTGGAGCAACGACTGGGAGTCACCTGGGATTCTTCCAGGACCAATAGTTTCTTCGGATTGCCCCTGCCCTCCGCGCTGACCGAGACAAACGATTTCCGCTTCGCCTTCGACCTCACGCTCGAGTCGCACGCGGTCGGAGTGCATCCCGGTCAGAGCGGCACATTCCAGATCGCCGCAGGGCTGGTCCGTCGTGAGGATGTGCTGGCTCCGGGTTATTCCCGGGGTGCGTTCCCCGGGCCCCGGAACACGGTCGAGTGGACCTGGTTCGGCGAGGCCGGTGCCGTTTCGGCTTCGGTGTCTCCGGTGGTGATCCCTTCGGACGGTCGTTTGCCTTGGGGGTATGCCGACAGCTACGTGACCCTCGAACCCGGGCGCCGCTATCGATTCGAAATGGCCTACTCGGCCGCCGATCGGACGGCCCGGATGAGCATGAGCACCGACGGTCAACCCGGGCCTCCTCTCATGGATGTGGTGCTGCCTGCCCGCTTCACCCGGTTCCAGGTCGACGCCTTCGCGGTCAGCAGCTATTCCGGGGCCGGACAGAACCCCCTCTACGCCGGCTCGGTCTCGGCCCGGGGATGGATCGATCAGGTGTCGATCACCGTGCCGGATCCGCCCGCTCTCCGCCTTCGTGCCCGCGACGGCGGAGTCGCATTCGATGCCCGGGCCGGTTGGCGCTACCGCCTGGAGGCCTCGGACGATCTGGCCCGATGGAGCACGGTCGCCGAGACCGTGGCCGACACTGCGGCCGAGCTCGAACTCTGGGACCTGCGGGATGGTTGGTTTCCGGTGCAATGCTACCGCGTGATCGCTGTCGGCCCATGAATCGGCTCCGATCCATGGTGCCGGGTTCGCGGGACCAGGGCTTCACCCTGATCGAACTCCTGGCGGTCATCGCCGTGGTCGCCATTGTGGCGGCCTTGACCGCCCCTGCCCTGGTCCGCTCCCGCGCGGCGGCCCGTGCCACCGTGTGCACCTCCAATCTGAGGCAGGTGGGCCTGGCGACCCAATTGTACTGGGACGATCACGGGGGCATCGCCTTCGTCGAGCGGGGGGCGCGCACCAACCAGGGTTGGAACTACTGGTTCGGCTGGCTGGAGGACGGCGTCGAAGGAGAGCGCCGGTTCGACCCAACCCCCGGGGCGCTCTGGCCCTACCTGCGCTCGCGTGGCGTCGAAGTCTGTCCGGCCCTGGACCGCACCGATCCCCGCTTCAAGAGCAAAGCCCGCGGGGCCGCCTTCGGCTACGGCTACAATCTCCGGATCGGCACCCGCGGCGCCTCCGGGATCCGCATCGCCACACTGCGGTCCCCCGCCGGGTGCGCCGTTTTCGCCGACTGCGCCCAGGTCAACGATTTCCAGGCACCGGCCTCTCCCGATCACCCGTTGCTGGAGGAATTCTACTATTTCGACCTGGAGGGGCCGACGGTCCACTTCCGCCACTCGCGCCGGACGCACGCATGGTTTGCCGACGGCCATGTTTCCGGGACCCTGCCCGCCCCCGGATCCGAAGATTCCCGCATGCCTGAAGAGCATGTCGCCCGCCTGCCCGCCGAATTGATCCTACCCTGAGCAGGCGCCTTGGCCGGCGGGCATCGATGGCTCGGGCGGTGCCTCCGACGTTTCGCACGGACCTTGGATTTCGAGTGCGTCGCCCCCAAAAACGCGAGGGCGCTTGCCCCGGAATCACCAACAACAAGAAAGGGATCGACTCGCCAAGAGTGTCGCCCGTGTGTCGGGGCCGGGGACCACAGGCTTCGCCGGGCGGAAGCAGTCCTTGCGGACACCGAAACGCAACGGGGTGCCCCGTCTCCGGAGGCACCCCGTGCTGAGGACCTGTTTTGGGATCAGCGGCTCTTGTCGCCGATGCTTCCCCGGTTCCTGATCACTTCAGGACGGCCTGATGGAACTCGTGCCAGTCGTCGAGGTCGTTGAGGCTGATCGCATCGGGCTTGACCGTGCCGTTGTCGGGGATGCCGTTGGCGGCCAGGATCGACTTGCGCACGTCGGGCGTATGGATGTAGCCCGCAATGGACACATTGAGCTGGTGGATGTTGCCGGGAGTCAGGTTCACGCCGGGCTGCTTCTGGATCCAGGCCTCGAACTGCGGATAGGTCGGGCGCTGCTCCACGATGAACTTCCGGACGGACTCGGTGTCGAGCCCCAGGGCGCCGAGCACCATGGAGTCGTACCCCTTGGAGAGGGCCGGATAACCCGGGGCGATCTTGTTGCGGGCTTCGAGCGAGGCTTTGAGCCAGAGGCGCGGCAGGTGGAGGACACCCAGCGGACCGGCGACGCCGGAGCTGATGAGGGGAACGTAGGTAGTGCTCATGTGTTCGAGTTCTTGGACTCTCCACAACCTAGGAAGGCGCAGGGGATGGGGTCAAATGTCATTCTGGGGAAGCCCCGCATTGCCATCGGAGGGCACGCGAACGAACCTTTCCAGAGCAAACCGCGCCGTGCCGCTCCCGCGGCTCCGGCGCATTGCATCAACTGCCCTGCCTATGACGCTGTTTGAACGCATCATCGCCCGACAGATCCCGGCCAAGATCCTCTTCGAGGACGACCAGGTCGTGGCCATCCAGGACATCCAACCCCAGGCTCCGGTGCACGTGCTGGTGATCCCGAAGAAGCCCATTCCCCGGATCGGCGAGGCGCTGGTCGAAGACCAATCCCTGCTGGGGCACCTGCTGCTCAAGGCCGCCGAGGTGGCGCGCAACCTGGGACTCGATGCCACCGGCTATCGACTGGTGATCAACCACGGTCGCGACGGTGGCGAGAGCGTTCCCCACCTCCATTGCCACCTGCTCGGCAAGCGACCGTTGGCTTGGCCCCCGGGCTGAACGGGTGGGAGAAGGACCTCCGACGGCCGGGGTGCCACCGCATGCGGGACACCCCGGAGCCGGTCGGACGATCGGACTCAACAGATTCCGAACCGGTACTCGGTGCGGCTGCTGAAGACCTGGCCCGGCCTCAGCACGCAGGAGGGAAAGCCCGGGTGATGGATCGCATCCGGGAAGTTCTGCGTCTCGAGACAGAACCCCCCGTGCTTGGAGACAGGCACACCCCCGGTGCAGACGAGTCCCTCGGGTGCCCGGTTGAAGGTCCACAATTGGACGCCGGGCTGTGTGGTATGGCATTCCATCGTGCGTCCCTGGCTGCGCTCAAAGACCCGCGCCGCCAATCCCAACGACGTGCCGCCATGTCGCAGCACGAAATTGTGGTCGTAACCCGGAGGCGTGAGGCCCGTGTTCATCCCCCGTGCTCCGATGGCGGTGGGCCTGGTGAAATCCAGGGCGGTGCCCTGGACGGCCAGCAGCCTGCCGGTCGGGATCAGCGTGTCGTCCACCTCCGTGAATCGATCGGCCGCGATCTCCAGCTCGTGGGACAGCACATCACCGCGACCCGCGAGGTTGAAGTAACTGTGGTTGGTGAGATTCAGGATCGTGGGGGCATCGGTGGTCGCCCGATAATCGATGCGCCAGACATCGTCGCGGGTCAGGGTGTAGGTCACCGTGAGCGTCAAGGTGCCGGGATAGCCCTCCTCGCCGTCAGGACTGGTGTAGGTCAGATCCACCGAGACCGCATCCTGTGTGGTCTGGATGGGGCCGGCCTTCCAGAGCTTCTTGTCGAAACCCGCGATGCCACCATGCAGGTGATTCGGGCCGTTGTTGACCGCCAGCACGTGCTCCTTGCCGTCGAGCGTGAACCGACCCTTGGCGATGCGATTGGCGAACCGCCCCGCGATGCAACCAAAGAACGGATGCCCCTCGAGATAACGCCCCAGTGTCTCGAACCCGAGCACGACGTTGCCGAGCTTGCCCTGGCGATCCCTGGTGTGCAGCTCCGTCACCAGCAGCCCGTAATTGGTGAACTTGAGCGTGGTGCCGTTGGGGTTGCGGAAGACAAAACGGTGGGCTTCGCGGCCATCGGGCAGCGTGCCAAAGACAGTGCATTCGGAGGTCATGGGAGAATCGGTGGATCCGTGACCCGGATGTTTGCGCGATCCGCCGGCAGGCGTCGACATCGCATCGGTATGGCAACCGGCAGCCAACAGCGGCAACGCACCGAGCATGGGCAGGACATCACGGCGTGAGAGGGATTCGTTCATGGCGGGAATGCTGTTGAAGATCGCCGAAGGCCCGGCGAAGGCAATCCAGCGTTGCGCTGTCGCGCGGAATGCAACGGTGTCGGGCACGAGTGATTCCCCCCGGGAACGCAACGGCCGGAGCCGCCCTCGGGGGCGAACTCCGGCCGATGTGTCGACCAGGCCCGGAACCGGGGACTTCCCCCGGCTCCGACACCCGGTTCAGCGGATGAACTCGTTGAAGATCGCCTCGAGGAGCTCCTGTCGGCCCGACTCGAGGCCGGAGACGTTGCCCAGGGCCAGGGCATGCTTCTCGCAGTCGGCGAAGGAGGCCTTGCCGGCCTCGATCTTGGCGCCGATGCCGGAGTCCCAGGTGCGGTACCGGTTCTTCACGAAGGCGTCGATGCGGCCGTCCTTGCGGATGGCGGCGGCGATCTTCAGGCCGCGGGCGAAGGTGTCCATGCCCGCGATGTGGGCGATGAACAGGTCGTCGGCCTGGAAGCTCTCGCGGCGCACCTTGGCGTCGAAGTTCACGCCACCGGTGGTGAAGCCGCCGTACTTGAGCACGGTGAGCATCGTCTTGGTGGTCAGGTACAGGTCGGTCGGGAACTGGTCGGTATCCCAGCCGAGGAAGTAGTCGCCCATGTTGGCGTCGATCGACCCCAGCGCACCGGCGGCCCCGGCGACTTCGAGTTCGTGCTCCATCGTCTTGCCGGCGAGCCAGGCATGGTTCACCTCGATGTTGAGCTTGAAGTGCTCGAGCAGGTCGTACTCGCGCAGGAAGTTCAGGCACGAAGCCGCGTCGCTGTCGTACTGGTGGCGGGTCGGCTCCTTGGGCTTGGGCTCGATGTAGAACGGGTTCTTGAAGCCGATCTTCTTCTTGTAGTCGACGGCCATGTGCAGGAAGCGGCCCAGGTGGTCGAGCTCGCGCTTCATGTCGGTGTTGAGCAGCGTGGCATAGCCCTCGCGGCCGCCCCAGAACACGTAGCCCTGGCCACCCAGCTCATGAGTCCACTCCATGGCCTTCTTCACCTGCGCCGCAGCGAAGCAGAAGGCGTCGGCGTTGCAGCTGGTGGCCGCACCGTGCATGTAGCGGGGGTGGACGAAGTTCTGGGCCGTGCCCCAGAGCAGGCCGATGCCCGTGTCTTTCTGGAGCTTCTTGAGCTCCTTGCCCACCGCGTCGAACTGGGCGTTGGCCTCCTTGAGATTCTTGCCGTGGGAACCCAGATCGCGGTCGTGCCAAGCGTAATAAGAGACGCCCAGTTTGGTGGCGAACTCGAAGAAGGCCCGCGCGCGGGTGATCGCGTCTTTGGTCGAGCACTCACCGGTGTTCCAGGAGCGCTCGGCCGTGCCCCAGCCGAACATGTCGCCGCCGGTTCCCCGCATGGTGTGCCAATACACCGCCGCGAAGCGCATGTGGTCGCGCATCGTCTTGCCTTCGACGACCTCGTCCGGATTGAAGTGCTTGAACGCCAAGGGATTCTTGGAATCCGGACCTTCGTAGGCGATCCGGCCGATCTTGGGGAAGAACTGCTTGCTCATGATGATTTGCAGAAAGGACGCGGGAAATTACGCGCCGGGCCAACCCATGGAAAGCCGTTAAACAGGGCCGCGGAGGTTTTCAGGGCACCAGGTGCTCGAGCAGCAACCGGCGCACCTCCTCCGCGCACTGCGGGTGGTTCTGCCCGCTGTGGTCGGACGGGATGACCGTCTCCGGCACGCCCTCCAAGTGGCTGCTCCAGTAGGGCACGACCCCATCCGTGGAATGGGCCGGGTCGTCACAACCATCCTGGCAGCCGATGATGCTCGCCACCGGAACCCGCGGATCCATCGGCAACTCCTCCAGGAGTCGCACGGTGTCGCTGTCCGGTCGGAGGGAATCGATGCTGCTGCCGGGGCTGATGCGCCCCCGCAGAGTGAGGGCGTCCCGGTTCAGGGTGATCAGGTCCGCCGTGACCTCGAGCGCCGTGATCGGCAGGCGGGCGAGGTACCGTGCCGCCCGGCCCGGCCAATCGGTGGCCAACGGACTCCCGCGATGCGGGACACAGATGAAGACCACCCGCCCCACCCTGGGATTCGGCTCGAAATAGAACATGTCGCGGAGCATCTGCCGCTGGGACTCGCCGAGGCTCAATTCGTCGATCGAGCGGTTGAAATAGCGCCCGTACAGGTGGCCACCCCCCCGGACGATCTGCATGCGCGAGAGCAACCCGCCCATGCTGTGGCCGACCAGGACCATGCGGTGCAGATTGGTGTGGACGCCTTCCGGATCCATGCGTTGCTGCCACTGGGCGAGGCTTTGTCGCAACCGGGTCGACGACCATTGGACCGGAGTGCTGCTGGGATACTGGAACGCCCAGAACTGGTATCGCTGCCGGATCACCGGATCCGCCAAGAGGGCCGCGTGCAAGAACCGCCAGGTGTTGGGCTCGCTCAGGAGACCATGCACGAAGACCACCGGGATCTTGTCGGTGCTGGGGGTCTCCAGCGGGTGGAGGCCGGTCTCGTCGGAGAATCGGTCCCCCTGGACGAACCCCAGCAGGCCCAGACTGACCAGGTTCTGCCGTTCCAGTTCGCGGGTGCGCACAGCGAACGGCGTCACGAAATCCCCGGCGAGGTCGCGCGAGCGCCCCCCGGACTCCACGACCTCGGTGCGACGCCGGTCATGGACCCGGAACACGACACTGCGCAGCGGGGCCTCCGGCCCGAACTCGGCGGTCACGGTCAAGGGCTGCCAGCTCCCTTCCGGGAGTTCCAGGGCGTCGCCACGCCCGGGCCGCTCGCCATGCCTCATCACTTTCCCGACGCAGGCGGCCCCGAGCCCAGGAATCGGGGCGATGCGCGGCCCCCCGCGGACCTGGTACCGGTCCACCGGCAAGACGCGACGCCACGGTCCCGACCCTGCGGCGCCATGCATCACCGGTTCCCGAACCCACTGGTACCGGCGCAAGGGGCCCGACACCTGAGCCGGAGCAGGCCACTCGGAATCCCAGAGCCCCTGTCCGTGCCGATCCAACAGCCGCGAAACCGCGAAGCGGCTGGCCTGATCGGCAAAGCTTCCCAGGATCTCACCGTGCGACTGCTTCAGCGCCGCAGCCTGCTCCGCGGCGCACAGGTAGAGTCCGTCGCATTCCCCGAAACGGTCGCCTCGGAGCTGGCGCTCCATGGCCGCGGCGACCGCGACCTCGACCATCGCCCGACGCACCAGCGGATCCGCGGCATCCGGCTGCAAGGCGGCCAGGGCCGACGACGGCGAGGACACCCATGCCACCCCCCAATCGTGCGAATCGAGAACCTTCCGGGTGCTCTCGCTGACCTCACCCGGATCCCACCCTGCAGTCGCCCGCAGCCGAAGCGGGTCGGTCGTCACCGCCGAGAAGGGCGTGGAGCACCCCCCGGCCAAGAGCGCGAGCAAGGCCAGGCACAGCGGATGCCAAATGGAATGTGACGGGGCCTGGAGCATGGCGTTCAGTTCGGATTCAACCGAGGGGAATCGGATCGCCACTCGAAGACCAGTTGGCGTTCCCGGCATTCGACCAGGCCGCTGACGCCAAGCCCCAGCAACCGCAGGGGCCGGTGGACCAACCGGTGTCGCGCCAGCAGCCAGCAGGCGAGCCGGTAGACATCCCGTGCCGACGCCACCGGTTCGTCGACCGAGAACTGCCGGGTCAAGGTCGAGAAATCCCCGTAGCGGACCTTCACCTGGACCGTCTGCGCGGCGATGCCGTACCGTTGCAGCTTGGCCGACACTTCGTCCGCCTGCTCTTTGAGAACAGTCCGAAGGGTGGGACGGTCGGCCGTGTCGGCGGAAAAGGTGTTCTCGCTGCTGATGCTCTTGATGGTGTCGTCCTGGGAGAGCGGCCGCTCGTCGACCCCCAGGGCGAACCCCTTGAGCGTCGGGCCCCAGGACCCCACCAGCGCCTTGAGGTCGCCCGGGTAATCCTGGAGATCCCCAACGGTTCGGATCCCGGCCTGGGTGAGCAACTCTTCGGTGACCTTGCCCACCCCGTGCAGGGTCCGGGCCGGCAGCGGCCTCAGGAATGCTGCGCGGTCCCGGTCAGGGATCAGCAACAACCCGTCGGGCTTGCCCCAGTCGCTGGCCACCTTGGCCATGAGTTTGTTGGAGGCGATGCCGATGCTGGCGGTGAGCCGGCGTTCGGCGCGGATCCTCGCCTTGAGTTCACGGGCCCACCGCACCATCGAGACCAGCGCCTCCTCCGGATCGTCGGAGCGGTGGAGGCCGGAGGCATCCAGGTAGGCTTCATCGACCGAGACCTGCTCGACTTCCACGCCGGTCTCGGCCACGAGCGTGAAGATCGCCCGAGATTCCTCCCGGTAGTGGTCCATCCGCGGTGCCAGGAACACTCCCTGCGGGCAGAGACGCCCGGCGGTCCTGCTGGGCATGGCCGAGCGGACCCCGAACCGGCGCGCTTCGTAGCTGGCAGCGCAAACGACACCCCGCGAGGCCGGCGAACCCCCGACGATCACCGGAAGCCCCCGAAGATCAGGGCGATCCCGCTGCTCCACCGCGGCGAAGAACGCATCCATGTCCAGGTGCAGGATGACCCGGGGTACGCCCATGCTGTGCTGCGGCAAACGTGCGATGGCTCAGCGCTTCTTGGAGGTGAAGCCCTTGGGCAGGTTCGGGGAACCGGCATCGGGTTCGGCCTCAGCCGGGGCTTCCGTGGCGGGAAGCACGGCATCCTCGGGAACCCCCAGACGGACACGGGCTTTCTTGGCTGCCCCCGTCTCCGGATAATCGCGGATGATCCGCTCGAGCCAGGCGATGGCCTTCTCCGGTTGATTCATCTTTCCGGAGTAAAGATTGGCCAAGTGGATCGCGGTCCAGCCCCATTTCTCGCGACTGAGTCGTTTGGTGAGCACCTCCTCCAGTTCGAGGGAGGCCGCGACATAATTGTGCAGGTCCTTCTCGTAGATCTCGGCGATCCGGATCGCCGCGTACTGCTCTGAGGGATTCTTGTCGAGATACTCGCGCATCATCCGGATGGCCTCCATGGGATTGCCGTTGGCCCACTCGGCCTCGGCCGCCTCGTACTCGGCATCGGTGGTCGCTGGCGCATTCTCAGAGAGAAGAACATCTCCCGTCCGACGCGAGAACCAACGTGCCACCTCCCAACCCACCAGCCCGGCCAACCCCAACAGCGAGGCGACGAATCCACCCATCCACAGGAAGCTCCGGCTCTTGTCCGGGGCCTTCGCCGGCGCGGCCGCCGCCCGAGGGTCCGACTTGGACGGCACGGCATTGGTGCCACCGGTGGCCGCAAGGACGCCCGTGTTGGTCGTCGTCAGGGCATTGGTGCCCGGGTTGGGTTCGACCGGGCTCGCAGCCACATCAGCCGTGGAATCCGCAGCCGGTTCGGAGGACTCCAAACCGGCCCGCCTTACCTCGACGGACGAGAAGTCCGCGCGGAATCGCTGGAGACACAATGAGGCGAGGAGGAACAGTACCAGGGCCGCCAATCCCTTGATCCAGGTGGTCATCGATGGGGTCGTGTTAACGCCACACTGCCGATTCGAAAAGACCAAACCATCCGGGCCATCCCCCCGCCCGACCGCCGCCGTGCCCACCGGGATCGGGATCCGGGGCCGGTATCGAGTCCTGGCCGTGCCCGGTTCGCGCTTGAAGCGAGGCTCCGATCCGGGCCTGCTGATTCGAAACGCATGGAATGGTTCGAGACACCAACGCCCGACTCTCCGGCGGAACCCCTCGCGTGGGACGAGGCGTTCCTGGAGCGGGCGGAGTCCGGGGAAGGCGGCGAGGCCCTCTGGTTCTGGGAATCGCCGACCCCTTGCGTGGTTCTGGGCTACGGGCAACAAGGCTCCGTGGAGGCGGATCTGGAAGCCTGCGAGCACCACGGAGTGCCCGTGCTGCGGCGTTGCAGCGGCGGCGGAGCGGTGCTGCAGGGACCCGGTTGCTGGAATTACGGACTCGTCCTGCGCATCCCGGAATCCGGACCACTGGCGAGCATCCCCGGGGCGAATGCCTGGATCATGGAACGCCATCGGGAGTTCCTGCAGGCCTTGGTGAATCGACCGGTCACCGTCGAGGGCCATACCGACCTCGCCATCGAGGGGCGCAAGTGTTCGGGAAATGCCCAGCGGCGGAAGCGCCGTCACCTGCTCTTCCACGGAACCATGCTCCACGATTTCCCGCTCGCGTTGATCGCGCGCTTCCTGCGGTTCCCCTCGGCGCAACCTCAGTACCGGCAGGGCCGGCCCCACCGCGAGTTCGTCTGCAACGTCCCCGTCTCCCCCGACGCGTTGCGCGAAGCCTGGATCCGGGGATGGGGCGCGGCACCGGCCCGTTCCGCATTCCCCGCCGACTTGGTTCGGGTGGCGCTGGAGGAACGGTACGGCCGCCCGGAATGGCACGCACGGAGATGAACTCGCGGGGCCGAGCGTCACCCCCCGGCGACGATCCGGACGATCTCCAGGCGGTCTCCGGATCGGAGCGGACGTTCGTTGAATTCCGAGGGAGCCACCGCTTCACCGTTGTGCTCGACGACCACGCTGCGCGGCAGCAGGCCCTGTCGCACGAGGAACTGCTCGAGGGTGCAGGGGAATTCGGTCGAGACGGTTTCGCCATTGGCGATCACGCACATGCGGGCAGCGTGGACCACCCCCCGGCGAAGTAAAGCCGGTCGCGTTCCTCCCCGTCCTTCCCCTCCAAATTTCGCTTCGGGCTTCCCGATCCAGCCACTACGTTTTCGGCGTGTCGCAGGAACCCATCCTTTCCCTCGACCTTCCCGGAATCCCCAAGGTGAAATCCGGAAAGGTGCGCGAAGTCTTCGATCTGGGAGACTCTCTGCTCTTCGTGGCCACCGACCGGATCTCGGCCTTCGACTGCATCATGCCCAACGGCATCCCCAGGAAGGGCGAAGTGCTGACCCGGATCTCCCATTTCTGGTTCGACCAGACCGAGTCGTGGCTGCCGAACCATCGCCTGCTCAAGACCCGGGATCCCCTGCCCGAGCGCCTGAAACCTTTCGCCTCCATCCTGGAGGGGCGGAGCATGATCGTCCGCAAAACCCGGCCGCTACCCATCGAGTGCGTGGTGCGCGGCTACCTTTCCGGTTCCGGCTGGAAGGAGTACCGCAAGTCCGGGTCCGTCTGTGGCATCGCCCTGCCCGGCGGACTGCAGGAGTCCTCGGAACTGCCGGAACCGATCTTCACGCCGGCCACGAAGGCCGAATCCGGACACGACGAGAACATCTCGTTCGAGCAGGCCGTCCAGTTGACCGGCCGCGAGGTGGCCGAGAAGGCCCGGGACCTCAGCCTGCGGCTCTACCGGTTCGCCCGCGACTATGCCCGCACGCGCGGCATCATCATCGCCGACACCAAGTTCGAATTCGGGTTGGTCGACGGGGAACTGATCCTCATCGACGAGGTCCTGACGCCCGACTCCTCGCGCTTCTGGCCCGCCGACCAATACGCCCCGGGTCGCGGCCAACCGAGTTTCGACAAGCAGTTCGTCCGCGACCATCTCGAGACCCTCGATTGGGACAAGACACCACCGGCTCCGGCCCTGCCGCCGGAGATCGTCGTCAAGACTCAGGCCAAGTACCTGGAGGCCTATCGTCTGTTGACGGGTTCTTCCCTCTGAATCGACCTGGAAACGCCGCCATGCTCAAGGCTCCGACCCTCGAGGACCCCATCCGCACCGACGGGCGCTTCGCCATCGTCTGTTCCCGGTACAACTCCGAGTACACCGAGCCCATGCTCGAGGCCGCCCGCTCGGTCCTGGAGGCGGCGGGTGCGTCGTCGGTCGAAGTGGTCCGGGTTCCCGGAGCCTTCGAGATCCCGATGGCGGCCTCGGCGCTGGCCCACCGCAAACGGAGCCCCGTCCGGGCGATCCTTTGCCTGGGTGTGATCTGGCAGGGCGAGACGACCCATGCCGATCAGATCGGGACCGCCGTGACCCGCGCCCTGATGGACATCAGCCTGGCCACCGGCATCCCCTGCATTCACGAAGTCCTCACCATCCAGAACAAGAGGCAGGCCGAACAACGCTGCGTCGACCCCAAGACCAACCGCGGTGTCGAGGCCGCCCATGCGGCCCTCGAGATCTCGGAGGCTTTGGCGGGAATCCGTTCCCCGGGCTCCAAGCGACAAACCATCTAGCGTCACCCCGACCCGCTCCGCCCGCCATGCCCTCCCCTCGCCAACCCCTCTCGCCGGACCGGCTCACCTTGGCCGTGGCGCTGGGCATCCTCGGGTTGGACCAGGCGACCAAGTGGCTGGTCATGCGGTGGATGGAATTCGGGGCCGAGAAGACGATCCTCGAGGGATTCTTCAAACTGGTGCACTGGGGAAACACCGGGGCGGCCTGGAGTATTTTCCGGCAGCACAACAACTGGCTGGCCGTGTTCTCCTCGGTCGCGATGCTCGCGCTTTGGCGCTGGCGGCGGCAGTTCGAATACCATCATCGATTGGGCCAACTCTCATTGGGTCTGCTCTTCGGCGGCATCGTCGGCAACCTTCTGGACCGGATCGTCCACGAGCATGTGGTGGACTTCCTCCGGTTCTACTGGATCCGGCGCAGCGGCGCTGAACTGGGATTCCCGGCGTTCAACGTCGCCGATTCGGCGATCTGCACCGCCGTGGCCATCCTGCTGATCCTCTCCTGGCAGGCCGAGCCCGCCTCCAACGCCGGCAAGCCCGTGGGTGGCGGCCCGAAATGAGGCCGATCCTGCTCACCGGTCCCACGGCGTCGGGGAAGTCCGCCGTGGCCCTCGAACTGGCGCTTCGGATCGGAGGCGAGATCGTCTCCGTGGACTCCATGCAGGTGTACCGGGGCCTGGACATCGGGACGGCGAAACCGTCCGCGGAAGAATCGGCCCGGGTGCGCCACCACCTCGTCGACGTCGTGGACCTGACGGACTCGTTCGACGCGGCGCGATTCGTCGCCGCGGCCACGGCGGCGATCCAGGACATCGAATCCCGCGGGAAAACAGCGATCTTGTGCGGCGGCACCGGCCTTTATTTCAATGCCTGGCTGGGCGGCCTCGGTTCGGCCCCGCCGCCCGATCCGGTGCTCCGTGCGCAATTGGAGTCGGCCACCACGGCGGAACTGCTGGAAGAACTTGCACGCAAGGATCCGATCACCCTGGATCAGATAGACCTGCAGAACCGCCGGCGCCTGGTCCGGGCCGTGGAGGTCATCCGCCTGACCGGGCAACCGTTCTCCCAGCAGCGGGCCCGCTGGCCGGAACACGGCATGGCCTTCCTGACCGGAAGGGCGTTCGGAATCCAACGGGACCGGCAGGATCTGGTCCGCCGCATCCATGATCGAGTCGACCGGATGTTCGCCGCCGGGCTGGTCGCGGAAACCCGGGCCCTGCTGGGCCGAGGGTTGCGCGACAATCGCACGGCACTGCAGGCCATCGGATATCGGCAGGTCGTCGAGCATCTCGAGCAGCGGGAAGGCGCAGGTTCCCTCAGGCAGACGATCGAGCGGGTGCAGACCAAGACGCGTCAGTTCGCCAAACGCCAATGCACCTGGATGCAGGGGCAGATGGACCTGGAGTGGCTGGAGGTCGGGCCGGACCAGGCCCCGGCCTCAACCGCCGAGCGGATTCTCGAACGGATCGATTCGCGCTGATGCGCGATGGACAGGTCCCGGCTGCCCCGGCTCAGGGGGCGACGATCCGGAGGTCCACCAGCTCGCCCGGGTGAAGCGACAGGTTGGGCGGCAGTGAAACCAACAGGGGCAACCCGTTCTCCACCGGGACTCCCCCCCCGGCTCCGGCACCGGAGTTGGCGGACCGCGGGAGCATCGAGGCTGAGATCGGCTCGAGCTGGGATCCGACGCTCAGCACCTCGCCGATCCCGGACTCGCGTTTTCCGCCGCGGGCTCGCACCTCGACCTTCATCCCGCGCCGGGCCTCCAGCTGGATCGGCTGACGAATGAAGGCCACGACCCTCGACGGCTTCTCCTGGGAAACCGTGAGGATCGGCTCACCGGCCTGCACGGTCTCGCCGCTCCACCGATGGACGACGCTCACGACGCCATCGAACGGGGCCACCAGGTCCACGGGCATCATCTGCGCTTCGAGCAGGTCGAGGTTCTTGGACTCCACGTCGATCGCGGCCGACGTGGCTGGCGAATCTTCACCCTCGGGCCTGTTCGCCATGAACTGCCGGATGCTGGCACCGATCTGGGCGACCAACTGCTCCAACTCCTTGACGGCGGCCTCCTCGATGGCGGCATCGCGACGGGAAATGTCGAGATCGTTCTGACTCAACACCGGCAGCGCGCTGATCGAACCGGAATTGGTCACCCCTGCCCGGAGTTTCTCGAGACGGGCCAACTCCAGTTGTCGGTAGGCGCTGCGCGCCTTGGCCGAGAGCCACTCCACCCGCTTCGACATCCAGTCGAGGCGAAGGTTCTCAAGGTTGACCCTGCTGTTCTGCTTCCTCAGGTCGGAGTCGGTCCCGACGCGGATGAGATTGATCCGCGCCTTGCTCAGCGAAATCTGGGCCTCAAGGACCCGCGGATCGACGGTGATCACCCGGGCGAGCACCTGCCCGGCGGTCACCCGCTGCAAGGCGTCGACCTGGACCTGGGCCAGGCGCCCGGGGCCGATGCTGGAAACCACCCCCCGGACGGATTCGACCTCCCCGACCAGCGTGGACGGGCCCACATAGCCCTGCCACAGCCAGGCGGTCAGGGCCACCACGATCAGGAAGGCGATGTACGGAAACACCTGGATCCGAAACTCCCGGAACATGGTTCCCGGTGGTGTCGGTATCGGCTTCAGGGATCGGCCCTGAGTCTCTGTGGGTTGATCCTGCATTCGATTAGACTTCGGATTCTTCGTCGGCCTTGAGGCTGGTCACGCGGGAAACCCCCGGGAAAGACTTCAACTCGGACACCAGATCGCCGCCCCGCGAGGCATCGCGCAAAAGGATCCGGTAGGAAAGGTCGGCCCCCTCGGAGTTGCCGCTGGCGCGCTGGCTGGCGAGTTGACTGCGTCGCCCATGGCGCGCCAGCAGTTCGGCCAATCTCGGGAGCTCATCCAGCGGACGCCCCCAATGGAGGTTCAGGATCAGGTCGTACCGATGCCGGGCACCGAACGAGGTCCAGTGCAGGTAGAGCATCACGAGCGCAAACACCAGGCACCCGAGGATCGCCGTGCTGAACTTCCGCGTCCCGGCCGCCATGCCGGTGCTGATGCTGGCCAGGATGTAGGTCGTGTCGAGGGTGTCGCGCAGGATGTTCCGGAACCGGACGACCGCGAACACCGCCATCATGCCGAAGGCCATCAGGAGGTTGTTGAACATCACGGCCATCACCAGTGCGACGATCATGCACAGGACGATCAGCGAATTGACGAAGGAGCGGGAATAACTCAGGCCGGAATGGCAGGCCATGTAGACCCAGGCCACGACGTGCCCGCAGAGGAATGCGATGAGCAATCCCAGCAGGATGCCGTTGAGGTCATCCTGTGCTGTCCCAAAATCACCCCTGACAATCAGGTCGGAAAGATTCATGTCCGTGAAGGGCCGGTCCCGGCCAGCAATCGCGCAAGCCGAGATAGTCGCGCCTGTTTACGCTCGACCGCCAGCCCAACCTCCAAGTTTTTCATCGTGCCTTCCCCGTTCCTCACGAAGTGGTGTTCACCTTTGACCGCGATGCCGTCAGCGTATTTGGATGCCGAACCCTGCCGCAGGCCGAAGATCCGCACCATCTCGGCGAACCAGTCGGGAAACCGGCCGGTGAACTTCAGCTCCAGGATCACCAGGGAACCGAAGACCGAGGTGGGGTCGTCCATTTCGGAGGTGAAGCGGGCGGTGAACTCGGGGGAGATGAGGACGTTCCGGTCGAAAGTCACACGGACGGAGTTGTCATGCGGACTGATCCAAGCCTCCCGGTCGTAGGACACATGGGCCACGGGGTAGGCGTTGAGGTCGGTCGAGAGCTCGATGAACCGCTGGATCGCCACCAATTGACGGGCGTCCTGACTCACCAACTCCTTCACCTCGGGCAATTGCCCCCCCAGCACCGCCTCCACCGCAGGCCGGTGGATGCCGCAGCGCTGCTTGAGGATCGCCTCGTTCATCCGACGCTTGATCTCGAAGAAGACCGGAGCCTGTGGATTCGGGTTGTCGGCGTAGAACCGCAGGCGCAGCTTGAAACGGTTCTTGTTGCCGTTGATCGTGCCCCAGTAGATCTGCAGGTCGTCCGAATCGAGGTACAAGTTGTGGATCGAATACGAGAGGTTGGGCTTGTTGGCCCCGTATTCATCGATCTCCAGATAGGAGGACACGAACTCACGCAAGGCGAGCGCAACGTCTTCGGGAATGACGTATTTCAATTCCCACCGCTGCAACTGCATGTTGTCCTGAGCCATCGCCTCTTGGTTTTCCGGATCCTTCCCCGCACCGCCTTCCGGGAAGGTTAGTCAAATGTCACCGTTTTGTCACCTCGCACTGTGGGCATGGCCGGCTTCTGACCGGAACATCTCCGATGGATTCGGGCCCAGCGATCAAGGCTGGAACCGCTAAGCAGTTCCTGAGCCAGACGACGCGGGAAACACAGGATTCCACCGCCTTCCGACGGAAACCCATTGCAGCCTGGGATCCCGGGACAGCCGGAACCGGAGCCCGAACTCCCGGCCTCCTCAAAGCGGGCCCGCGGACTCCATCAGCAGCGGATCGCCATCCCCCCTCCGGTATTGGAAGGGGACACTGTCGACCACCGCCTGGATCAGGGCGGAGAACCGGAGCTTCTTCTTCTTCAGTTGGGCATCGATCGCCATCAACGCAGGTCGATCGTAGTATTCCACCCCACGCCCAAGGGCGTAGGTCAGCACCTTCTCGCTCACGCAACGGACGAAATCGGCGCGGCGGGATTCCGACAGCACCCGACTGAGCTCGGCATGGTCGGCAAACCGCTCGCCCGAGACCAATTCGCCCCGCGTGTCCACGGCCTCATCGCCGTCCTTCTCGCGAAAACGCCCGACGGCATCGAAGTGCTCGAAAGCGAAGCCGAGCGGATCCATCTTGGCATGGCAAGAAGCACACATCGGGTTGTCGCGATGGGCGTCCATCCGTTGCCGCAGGTTCCCATGGGTCTCTTTCGACTCGAGGGCCGGCACTCCGGGCGGCGGCGGCGGCGGCGGCGAAGCGAGGATGTTCTCCAGGATCCACTTGCCGCGTTTCACGGGCGATGTGCGGTTGGGGTTCGAGGTCAATGTCAGGACGCTGCCGTGGGTCAACACGCCGCTCCGGCCGGTCCCCTTCAACGAGACCCGCACAAACTCCGGGCCCTGGACGCCCTTCAAACCGTAATGCTGCGCCAAGCGCTCGTTCACGAAGGTGTAGTCGGCCGTCAGGAACTCGGTGATGGGGCGGTCATTGCGGACGATGTGCTCAAACAGGGCCTCTGTCTCGCGCCGCAGAGCCGAGCGAAGGGCGGCATCGAATCCCGGGAAGAGCTTTTCGTCGGGCGCGACGATGTCGAGGGTCCGCAATTGCAGCCATTGGCCGGCGAAATTGTCCACCAGCGCCCGCGACCTCGGATCGGCCAGCATCCGCTGGACCTGGGCACCCAACGTGCGTCGCAGGCGGCCCTGACCGGCCAGCCGGAACAACTCGTCATCGGGCATGGTGCTCCAGAGAAAGTAAGACAAGCGCGAAGCGAGGGCGTACTCGGAGATCCGGTGTGTCTCCTGCGGGTTGTCGGGGCTGGGCTGGAGCTCTCCGCGGAACAGGAAGTGCGGGGAAACCAGGACTGCCGTCAGCGCCTGCTTCACCGAGGACTCAAACCCTTCACCGGCCTCCCGGGTCTGAGCGAACAACCCCATCAACCCGTCGACCTCGGCTTTTGTCGCAGGACGACGATAAGCCCGATCAGCCACCCGCTGGAGGATCTCGCGAGCCACTTCATTGGTCGTCTTGGGGCCGGGCGCTTTGAAGAAGATCCGGCGGTGCGCGGCATGCAGCGGCGGGACCGCGTCGGAATAAGGTCCGGTCACTTCGATGAACTCGACCTGCAGGTTGCGGTCCTCGATCTTCTTCTCGGTGTAGGTCTTGCCTCGGGCGTTGGTCCTCACGAGCGAGGTTTCGCGGTAGAAATCGTTGAGGAAGGCCGCCGACAGTCGGTGCCTGCCCGGTTCCAGGCGGAGGCGATGCTCGTGCAGCTTGGGGTTGTTCTTCCCGCGACGGACTTCGATCTTTTCGAGGTCTTTGCCGTCTGCCCGCAAGGCCATCTGCACTTTCTCGTCCCCGGCCTGATCGCCATAGGCCTGCACCTTGAATACGTAGTCGCCCGGCACCGGAGCCTCGTACTCGATGAACACCTCTCCCTGCGTGGCCACCGTGGCCAAGGCTCCGCCGGCATGTCCCTGGATCTGGGAGGGCGGGAAACGCCGATTCTTCGGCGACAAAGGCCCGGTCACGATCGCGCGATCCAGGATCGCCTCCGCGGCATTCAGGTATTTTTCCAGCAGTATCGGAGGCATCGAGAGCACGTCGCCGATGTTGTCGAAACCGTAGCCCACGTCGTCCTGGGGAAAATCGTCGGCCGGTTGGAAGTCTATCCCGAAAAGATCCCGGACCGTGTTGTTGTATTCGACCCGGTTGAGCCTGCGGATCGTCACGCGGCCCGGGTCCGGACGGGCCGGGTCGATCGGGAACAAGGTGCGCTCGATCCACCCGACGAGGTTGGTGCGCACCTCGGGCTCAGGCTGGAGCTTCCGTTTCTTCGGGGGCATGTCACCCGAGCGGACCGTCTGGATGACCCGCTCCCAGGTCCCGCGATCTTTGAGGACCGCCATGAGGTTGGTGTGGGCGTCGAAATTCACCCCACCCTTCGCCTCGGAATCGCCGTGGCAATCCCAGCAGTATTCGCGGAGCACCGGAAGGACCGTCTGCTGGAGTTGAGCGTCGGCCGCCGTTCGATCCAACCGGGGGCCGTTCGAGGATCGGGCCGGGGCAGCCGAAGCAACACCGGCTCCCAGTACAGAAACCAGGACCACCCCCACCCACAGCAGGCTGCGCAAACGCTTCGGCATGATTCAGGAAAGACGCTTCGGTGACCGTCGTTATTGAAGGAAAATCCGCACGAATCCCGGGGGCGTCAACCACCCGGACGCACAACCTCCGGGATCTTGCGCGAGCGCCAGGGCCAGAGGGAACGCCGGGGAAGCCCACCGCGCACACGCTTCAGGGCCGACGCCGCTTCTTCGCCTCCGCCGGATTCGACTGCCGATTGGTAGTCTTTCAGAGCGGCTTCACGCTCACCCAACAACTCCCGCGCCAACCCCCTCTCCAGGAGCAGCGATGGTTCCCGGACCCCGGGCTGAAGCCGGGAATCGATCTCCTGCACGGCGCTCATGAGGTCCTGGTCGGCCTCCGCCCGTCGTCCCATGCCGAGCAACGCCCGAGCCCGCCGGATCTTCCAGGCGCCCTGGAGCCGGGAGGCCCGCAGTTCCGGCTCCAGCGCCTCCAAAGCCTGGGACCACTGACTCGCGTCGAGGAGCGCCTCGACCCGTTCGGCCACCAGCAACCCCGCGCCCGTGCGCCGGATGCCCTCCTCGAGCCCGGAGATCCGCTCCCGGTGACGCCGCAGACGCCGTTGCAAGGCGCTGCGTTCGAGGTAGGCCGGCACCAGGAGCGGGTCGTGCCGCAAGGCCTCGTCACAATCCTCCAGTGCCGACCCGAGCGCCCCTTCGGCCATGCGGCAATGGCTGCGGATCATCAGCACGGCAGCCCGTTCCACCGCCGACAAGTCCCTCAGCTGCAACGCCTGCCGCACCCAGACCATCGACTCGGCACCCCGGCCACGCTGGAGCTCGAGTTGCGCCAACTCGCGCAACAGCAAGGCATCCGAGGGCGCCAGACGAACGGCGCGCTGGAGGTCCCGGGAGGCCTCCGACAACCGGCCCAGCACGCGGTATTCGATGGCTCTCTCCAGCAGGAGGTCGGCGCTGTCCCCTTCCCGGGCCAAACGCTCCGAGAGGACTTCGATCTCATGTTCAGGACCCTCGTGGGCATCGATGGTGCCCATCCCTGCCACCGCCCAGACCAAGCCCGTCAGCATGGCCCGCTGCAGACCTCGCCGCATGCTGGATGCCTGGAGCCCCATCAGTCCTCCATCCACAGGACGGGGTTCAACCCGAAGTCGATGGCCCCCTCACCCTGTGCGTGGCACTCGATGGCCAGGACATTCACACCGTCCACCACGAAACGGGCGTTGGACCCCAGCGGGACATACACCGGGCCGGAGTCCTCCCGCTGCTTGACGCCCTGGACGTTGCGCCCCGAACTGCGGCCCACGTTCACGCGGGTGACCTCTTGGCCATTGAGGTAGACGATCATTCCGTCGGCATAGTCGACCCATAGCCCCAGCTCGGTGATCTTGTCGGCCTGGGGAACCACGAATTCGCGGCGCACGTAGAGAGAGGGCCGCCCCTCCTTGGAGGCGAGATCGCCCCCTTTGAGACGCCCACGCCCCGAGTGGAACGGAGCCTTGCCGACGGTCCAGGAAGCATCGTCGAACCCAGGTCGCGTCCAGGCAGCACCCTGCGGATGGGCCGCGGCCAGCACACGCCATTCGGCTCCCTGGGGAATCAGCACCGCATAGTCCAACGGCGCCGGGTAAGGCGACTTGGGCGCCTTCTCGGGCGCCTTGTATTCCGGCGGCTGCCAGGGCAACGACAGACGCCGGACCATTGGACGACCGCGCTTGACCAGACTGAACCGATCTCTCTCGACGCCCTCGCGGTTGATCATGCGCCCCGTCAGCGTGTCACCCTCCACATCGATCAGCACCGAACCGTGCTCGACCAGCGTCTTGCGCATCACCGGCGAGGTCCCGACCCGCCCCAGGCTCGCTCCGGAATGACCGGCAACCACCTGGACCGCGCCCTCGTGGGCGTGCAGGCCGGGCCGCTTCTGGTAGGCCCCATCTCCTCGCGGATCGCCATCGCCATCGTCCAAGATGTTGTTCTCCGCCACGGTGGCGTTGGTCGAGTAGGCACCGTCCAGGAGCATGGACCGCTCATAGATATGCGAGTGACCGGTCAGCACGAGGTCGACGCCCCCCGACTCGAGGATGGGCAGCAGGTGATGCCGCACCTCGATGAGATCGGCTTCCTTGTCGCTGTCATGGCTGCCTTTCGTGTAGGGTGGGTGATGCCAGAAGGCGATCAACCACTCGGCGTTGGCCTTCTCAAGATCGGCCTTCAGCCATTTGGCCATCGCGCCGCCCGGTTTCCGGTCCAGGTCGTGGGAATCGAGGCAGATGAAGTGGATGTTGCCGTGGTCGAACGAATAATAGGCTTCGGTGCCCGAGGCCAAACCTCCGGACTCGCCCCGGGTCGGGACCCAATACGCATCATAGTAGGGTCCGATGCCGGTGCTCCCCTTCGAGGTGTGCCCCTCGTGATTTCCCATCGCCGGCCAGCAGACCAGATTCCGCAGGGTCGATTGGTAGGATTCAAAGAATCGGCTCTGGAACTCCACATCCCGCCCGGTTCCGTAGGCCATGTCGCCGACATGGATCCAGAAATCCAAGGGCCGGCCATCCTGCCTGACCCAGCCGAGCATGGCTTCATGGACCGCACGCTGTGCTTCCCGCCCTGTCCCGCTGTCGCCGAGGACCCAGAACCGATACGGGCGCACGGTCCCCGCCTTGGGATGGGTCTTGAACCGGTGTTCTTGCCCTTCTGCGGTCAATCGTTCCGAGCCATGGAACACCCCGTAATAGTAGACCGTATCCGGCGACAGCCCATCGATGCGGGCCTCGTACTGAAACGTGCCGATCGGGGCCGAGTGGAGCTTGGGAAGGCTGAGGTTCTCCGGGGTCCGGAGCTTCTGCCACCTGGGGAGCATGGCTTGCCCGTTGGTGCCGAGACTGGCCCGGATGACGATGGATTCCATCGGCACAGTCCGATCCAGGCGGTCCGGGCGGGTTCCCCAGCGGACCACCGGCTGGATCGGGCCCTCGGTGCGCCAGAGGATCTGGATCTGGGTAGGGCTGCTGCCTTGCACGTAAGGCAACCGCGCCAAGGGCGGTTCGGGATTGCCCGCCCACGCGATCAACCCGCAGACCCACCCGCAGAGGATCCGATGGGTCCACAGGCGGACCGAGGAGGCATGCCGAAAGGCTGATGGGAATGGAACGACGCGCTTCATGGTTTGATCAAAGGGTTCTTGGACGGGGGTGCGAGTTGGGTCTTGAGAGCCCGGAGGCGTGACTCCCATTGTTTCCAAGCGGCCGCCCAGGGCTCGCCGCTGAAACGCGCACGCGCATCGGTCAGCAGGGGCTCGAGCTTGTCCAACTCTCCGATGGCCGCCTGCGTTTCTCCATGGTTCACGAGGAACTCGATCCAGAGCAATCGATTCTCCGGATACCCGGGAGCCAACTCCACGGCTTTCGACAAGTGACTGCGTGCTTTGGCCCGGTTTCCGACCCCCAGGGGTGGCGGCGGGCACTCGTCGTACAACATTCCCAGGGAACGGTCGGCACCCGCATGGTCGAAACCCGGATCCAACACGCGGCAATCCTGCAAGTGCCGCTCCATCTCCCGGACCCATCCCAGGGCCTTCCAAGGCTGAGCCTGGGCCAGGATCCCGAGGTTCAACGCCAGATAGTAGTGGCACGGAGCCTGGGCCGGGGACGACTTCAGAATCGATCGGCAGGCCTCGATCCCTTCCTTGGCCAGGGTGACTTTGACCGGCTTGGAAGACAGGGTCTCGGCCCGGTCGAAACACGCCCGCGCATAGCGCCACGCTCGGCCCGCATCGTCGGGCGCTTCGCGATGGAGCGCCCGCGCGCGGTCATAGGATTCGGCCCCGGAAACGGCATCGTCCCCGAGCGAACGTCCCACCCATCCGGCCAAGAGCCACACCAAGAACACGACCACTGGACGCCTCTTGAAGGGCATCCGCTGGACGGCATCGTTGGGCACCGAGAGGATCATGCCCGGCACAGTGCCTGCCGGGGTCGCACCTCGGCAAGAGAGGTTCTACGCGGCGACCCGGATGCGGACGCGCGCCGGCGTGGCTCATTCCTCGATGAGGCGGAAAAACGCGGAGGGTCGATGGGAATCGAGCGTCACCGGGATGCGGACATTGCCCGTCGGTGTCACCTCGGGATCCAAGCCGATGTCCTGCCACCGCTCAGCAGGCGTCCAGAGGTCATCGGCCCTATGCACCCGAAGCCGGCGGTTCCGGGCGGAGACCACCTTGCCGGAAGAATCGACCGGGGCCAATTCGAGCCTCCATTCGGAGCCGGTGAGACTCTGCCCCACGACCCTTCCGCCGAAGACTCGACGGCGTTGTCCGATGGTGAATTTCTTGGGGATGAATCTCACCCGCGACACCGCCTTGGCATCCACGGTGGCGATCACGGAATCCAGCGGGGTGCTGCCGAAGGCGAGTTCCGTCTCGCCCGATTGCGACCGCACCCTGAACCCGGCTTCCACCAACCGGGAGACGCCGGCCGGGGCACCCGTGCCGGGCTGCTTCCACAGCACCATGCCCACCCGGCCGTCGGATGCCCCGGTGCGATTCACCAGGAACGACGTGTCGCCCGGGACGCGGAGGTCCACGAACTCCAGCTGGCGGCTGTCGAAGGCCAGGTTGAAGGAGAAGGCGTTCTCGTTGCCCACCCCCTCGAGGAGGAGCGGCACCCAGGCCTCATCGCCCGCGACCAGGTCGCTGGAGCCGAAGGAAATCGCGCGAGTCGGTTCCTGGGGGAGACTCTTGGGAAAGGATTTCGGGGATATCCCGCGACCGGAACGATTGAGGGAATACCCGGGGCCGCCCGACTCGGGATCGGCCGCCGGTTGCAGCGCATCGAGTCGAGCCACATAGCGGGCCACCTGCACCAGGTCCGCGAGATTGATCGACCAGTCCCCGGATTCAGACCGGGGAGCGCAATCCATCCGCATCCGGGCCAGCGACTGGGTGTCGACCAGCGAAGAGGCCAACTGCGAAGCGATCGAGGTGATGTCGAGGACATCCACCGATCCGCTGCCGTTGACATCGCCTTCGACCGAGTCGGCCAGCACGGCGATCCCACCGCCATCGACCACCAATGGGGCTTGGGTCGCGTTGGTGTAGGCCACCCGGAATGCCAGGTCACGGTTGGATGAGACCAATTCGGCATCGGTGAGGATGCGCACCGGCATGCGCAGTGGCGGAATCTCCGTCACACCCGAGGTGCCCGGATTGCGAATGATCCCGATCGCTTCCGCCGTCTGGGCTTGGATGGAAAGCCGGGCGATCCGGTTGGTGCCCCGGGGGAATCCCTGGCTGGGATCCTTCCGGGAGATCAACACCTGCAGCCTCAACTCGTTGCCACCGACGCCTCCATTGGCCGGCGGAGCCGACACCGTGCCCGACCTGCGCACACTCAGGGTCGTGCTGGAATCGAGAGTCGGATCGAGATTCACCGCGACGGCGGACGGGTCGGTGAGCAGGTAGGGAGTCGGGCACGAGAAAGTGAACGAGACGGCCGATTCGTCGCCGAATCCGACGAGAGACATGGGGATCTCGACCGCACCGCCCGGCGCGAGAAGGGTCTCGGCAGGCATGCTCAGCACCCGGTCCACGCGCAGGGCGACAATCCTCGAGACGCCATTGGTGCCGCTGACGGCATTGGTGGCCACGACCCGGTAGATGCCGGCGTTGGTTGCATGGGCCGCGACAGTGAACCGCGGTGAATTGGTGGGCGTCGAAACGGGCTGGAAGCGCACCGGCGCCCCCCCGGATGCGCCGGAGACCTGGCGCTCCCAGCGGAAAACCGGGGCCGGGAATCCGGAGACGGACAGGTAGGCCGAAAGATCCACCGTCGAATAGGCCTGGGCCGAAACGGTCATGTCCACCCCGGGTGAAGGCCCGCTCACCCAAGTGCCACCCCCCTCTTCCGCTGGAGGCGAAACCAGCGGGACCGACAGGGCCGCGGCGGAAGTCACCGCCACCGTGAAACCGGCCGTTTGTTCGGTACCCGCCAACTCGACACCTCCCGGCGAGGCCAACTGCACGACGCGGATCCTGTAGCTGCCGGTCATGCTGGGCACCAGGCTCGTGACACCGATCGAGAACGAAGCTCGTCCCCCCGCCCCTGAGATGTCGGTCTCGAAAGTCCCACCGGCGGACCATGCGGCAGGCAATGGGGGGGCCACCACCGGGAACCACGCGCTGGCGTCGCTCCACCCGAGACCGTCCTCCCAGCGCTGCAGTTGAGCGCGCGCATGCAGCGCGCCGGAAAGCTGGATGTCGAGTCCTGCGGCGGTGCCGGCCGCCCCGGACAGGTTGGTCCGCGACAACGCCACGGCGACCGGAAGGACCGGAGTGAATGGCGCCGAGATGCTCGTTCCCAAGACTCGGTCGGCCGGCAAGGTCGAGCCGGACAAGGGGTTGTGGATGCGGACGGTATAGGCCCCGATCTGAGGAAAACTGAAGTTCGTCAGGGCCAGGCTGGAGTTGGTGGCCCGCGCGATCTCAACACCGTCCCTGGACCACTGGTAACTCACCGCTGGGCCGTGGCTGGACACCACCGAGAACACCATGTTCGTGGAACCCGGGGGGACCGGGCCGAGGAACGAGGGCACCGTGGCGTTGGGGGCGAATGTCGATGTGACCACCGGAGCCGACAGTTCCGGATGGATCCCCACGGAGACCGTGTTGGTCACCGCCTTGCCGAGGCTGTTGCCGACCACGACCAGGTAGTTGCCGGTATTGGCGACCGACAGTGGACGGAGGGTGGCGACGGTGGAAGTCCCCCGCGCCGATGCGGTCGCGTTGGTCACCGGGACATTCGCCGTCGCCACGGACTCCCCGGTGCGTGCGTCATAGACATTCACGAAGGGCACCGGATTGCCTTTGGCCCGAACCGTGAAGCCCAATTGCTGCCCCGGATTGGCGACCGCGAGGATCGTCCCCGAAGCGTTTCGGCCCAAGACGGAGGCACTGGGCACAGGCGTCGGCTGGAAAGCCACCGCCTCCACAGAGACCTCGGATGGGGAATCGGCGATGCGGACCGTCACCGAGCGCAGATCGCTTCCAAACGCATTGATGGCCTCGACGTCGATCCTGAAGGTCGCCGACTCCGAGGCGGGCACGACGAGCGTGCACTGGGACTGGGTGGCACCCGGAACCACCGCGCCGTTCCGCCTCCAGCGATACAGGACCGGCGGCGCACCGTACTGGAGATCCGCGCGGAACGTCAGAGTCCGCCCCCGATCCGTGAAGTCCGAGGCGGGTTCAAAGTCCCGCGGGTCGCCGCCCCCCGTCTCCCGGACAGTGATGGGAAGGAGCACCGGCGCCTCCCTCGAGACCAGGGCCAGGTTGTGCTGACCTCCGGCGGCGATGTCCACGACGTTCACCAACCCTGCGGGCACGGTGGTCTGCCCCGCCCCGTTGTAACCCCAGGCGACCACCGTGCCATCTTCGCGGAGCGCCAGCGCATGGGCACGTCCGACCGCGATCTTGGTCACACGGTTGAGCCCGGCCGGCACGGCCGTCCGTCCGTCGGCAGGATTGCCCCAGGCGACCACCGTGCCATCGGCCCGCAGGGCGACCAGATGCGAGGCGCCGGCCTTGAGCGACACGACGTTGGTCGCCTGAGCCGGCACCCCCACGACGCCCCAGGCATCGGAGCCCCAGACGACGACCTGTCCGTTGGACAGCAAGGCCGCGCTGAAGAATTCCCCGGCGGCCACCTCGACCGCACCGAGCACGCCCGATGGGACCCATCGCTCGCCGAAGAGATTGTCGCCCCCGAAAGCCTTGACCGAACCATCGGCCCGCAAGGCCAGCACATGGGTGGAACTCGCCGAAACCGCCACGAATCCGCCCAATGGATCCGCATCGGTGACCGGAAGCCCCGCCGATGATCCATCTCCGAAAAACGCGAGATCCCCAGGGAACTGGCCCTTGAACCGTCCCGCCGCGAGCGGCGCCGGCGAATTGGTCGGTTTTCGGACCACCGCCCCGAAGAGATGCCCGAATGAAACCCGTTCCAGGATCATGCGCCCGCCGGCATCCGGAAGGGCGGCATTCCAGGAGGTGCGATCGGTGTAATCCTCGGTCCCGGATCCATGGGTGACGGTTCCCTCGTTCCCCCCCGTCAGCAGCGCGGGCCCCCGCAACACCAGACGGTTTCCCGCATAGTTGGTGCCCCCCACCAGGATTCCCGCGCGAAGGCTGACACCGGCGGTGAACTCGCCCGCCACCACCGATTCGGCATCGCTCGGGGTGGTCCCGGCAGGGAACTCCGGCGGACGATTCAGTCCCAACAATGTCTCACCCCACGCCACCACCGAACGGTTTCGGATCTGGGCTTCTGCCGAAACAACGCCGGCGAACAGGGCGATGCACAGGACGATTCTCGCAAAGACACACCCGGGGCCGAGATAACGCATATAGCTCAACCATCGGCGGATCTCGAACCCGCTTGAATCGGCGGTGGGCTTTGACATCGGGGGGCCACCGCTCGCAATCTCAGTCGATGTCGTTCGAATTCCGCTTCCTGGGCACGGGCACCTCGCAAGGGGTTCCCATCATCGGAAAGGAATACCCGGAGGCCTTCCTGGCCAACCCCCGGAATCATCGGCTTCGGGCGTCGATCTACATCGAAACCCCCAGGGTCCGGCTGGTCATCGACACCACGCCGGATTTCCGGATCCAGATGCTCCGGGAAAAGCTCGGGTACTTGGATGCGGTGCTGATCACCCACGCCCATGCCGACCACATCATGGGCATGGACGATTGCAGGCGCGTGTGCGACCTGCGGGAGGGCCCCCTGCCCGTCTACGCCACCGAGGAGACCCTCCGGTCTCTGCGGCGGGTCTACGACTACGCATTCGGCGGTCACCCCATCCCGTTCAGCTATTTCCACCCCCAGCCCCACGTCATCGAGGGGCCCTTCGAGCTGGGCGATCTACGGATCACCCCGTTCCAACTGCCCCACGGGCGCATCACCACCACCGGCATGGTCTTCGAGCAAGGCGGCCGCAAACGTCTGGCCTACTTCAGCGATTGCAAGGAAGTGATCCCGGCCGCGGTGACCTTCGCCCAGGGGGTGCAGGCTGCCGTTCTCGATGCGCTCAGGCCCGAACCCCACCCGACCCACATGTGCCTCGACGAGGCCCTGACCACGGCCCGAAGGATCGGAGCCGATCAGACCTACCTCACCCACCTGACCCACCACTACGACCACGACCGGGACCAGAAGGAGATGCCCCCGGGAGTCTCTCTGGCCTGGGACGGCCTCCGGGTGCGCCTCGACTGAGCCGATCCCGACCCCATGGATTCCCCCTCGAACCCCTCCGCCGGGCTTTCCCCCGAGCAGATGCTGGCCGCCCGGATGACCTGGACCTACCGCACAGCCTGGTGGGCGGCCCGCCTCGCCGCGCGTTGGATCTACCGCACGCGCATCGAGCACGTCGATCGCATCCCGGCGGTCGGCCCGGTGATCCTTGCCTCGAACCACGCCAGTCTGGCGGACCCGCCGCTGATCGGCGGCTCGGTTCCCCGCGCCGTCAGTTTCCTGGCCCGTGACACCCTGTTCCAGATCCCGCTGCTGGGTTGGTACATCCGCAGGCTGAACGCGGTCCCGGTCAATCGGGAGGGCGGCGGTGGTGCCGGCCTGAAGGCCATTCTCGATCGCCTCCACGGCGGTGCGGCCATCCTCCTCTTCCCCGAGGGCACCCGCACGCATGACGGGCGACTTCGGCCGGCCCGTTCAGGCATCGGACTCACCGTGATCAAGTCGGGAGCACCGGTGGTCCCCATCCGCCTGCATGGCACGTTCGAGGCCTGGGGACGCCATCAACGTTTCCCGGGACCCGGGCGTTTTCGAGTGGTCGTCGGCGAGCCCTTGCACTTCGAGGCCCTGCGGGCCGAAGCCGCACGCTGCGACAAAGAGCGCCTCAAGGCCATCTACCAGGAAGTCGCCGACACCATCATGGCGCGGATCGCCGAGCTCTGATCGGCGGGAGGCGGTGTCGAAACCCTCACCCGTCGGGTCCGGCCCCGGGGGATCAGCCCTTGACCTGGTCGAGGGCCCAATTCACCTCGGCATCCGGCACCCGTTGGCCCCAGACGGCCTTGCCGATGCGCTCGGCCAGCACGAAGTGGATCTCGCCAGCGCTCACCTTCTTGTCGAGGCGCATCGCCGAGAAGAGCTTGTCCCGCTTGTCCCCGGGCAGCTTGATGGAAATGGGCAGTCCCAGGCGGGCCAACAAGGCCTGGATTCGCTGGACATCGGCCGCGGGAAGTCCGGTCCGACGGGCGGACAGATGGGCCGCCGCGACCTGACCGATACTGATGGCCTCGCCATGCAGGAACTTGCCGTACCCGGAGGAGTTCTCGATCGCGTGGCCGATGGTGTGGCCGAAATTCAGGGTGGCGCGAAGGCCGGTCTCCGTCTCGTCCTGGGAGACGATCTCCGCCTTGATGGCGCAGCAACGGGCGATGATGGCCGAGAGGATCGCGGGTTGTTTCTCGAGCAGACCGTCCAACTGCTTCTCCAGCCGCTGGAAGAGGGCGCCGTCGTAGATGACCCCGTACTTCACGATCTCAGCGATGCCGGAGCGGAGCTCACGGTCCGGCAGAGTGTTCAAGGTATCCAGGTCGCAGAGGACCAATCGCGGCTGGTGGAAGGCGCCCACCAGGTTCTTGCCGGCCTTGAGGTTGACCCCGACCTTGCCTCCCACGGAGCTGTCCACCTGGGCCAGCAGCGAGGTGGGCACCTGAACGAAGGCGATGCCGCGGAGGTAGGTCGCCGCGACGAACCCCGCCAGGTCGCCGACCACGCCACCACCGAGGGCCACAAGGAAACTTTTGCGCTCGATTCTGTGGGCGGCCAACTGGTCGTAGCACTTTTGCACCGTCGCGAGACTCTTGGCCGACTCGCCGGCCTCGACGGTGATCAGGGTCGGCGTGAAACCGGCCACCTTGAGCGACTTGATGGCCGCCTCGGCATAGTGCTTGCCCACGTTGGAGTCGGTGATCACCGCGCACCGCGTACCGATCTTGAGGCGGCGGCAACGCTCACCCAGGGTCGCGATGAGGCGGGTACCGACTTGGATCTCGTAGGAGCGGTTCCCCAGTGGAACCTGTACGGTTGGCATGGGCGTCAATCATGGACCGATCGCCCGCTCGAAGGCAAGACGGTCGGCAAGCACATCCCTGTCCGGGGGGCTCCGGGGCGGCTCGAATCCGCGGGAAGGAGCCCCACCTTCATGCTCCCGGCGAACCCAGTTCCACCGCGGTTTCCCGGCGGCGATGTCCCGGATTTCCCTTGGGTCGTTCCCGGGGCTCCGGGATGATGCCGACCCCATGTCTCGTTGGTTGTCCTCGTCGGGTGCGGCCGGTGCCGCCACGCTGCTGAGCCGGATCCTCGGATTCGTCCGGGAGTCCGCCTATGCCGCCTTCATGGGCACGGGTCCCGTCGCCGACGCCTTCTTCCTGGCCTTCCAGATCCCGAATCTCTTCCGACGGCTCCTCGGTGAGGGAGCTCTTTCCTCGGCCTTCATCCCGGTCTTCAAGGAGACCGAGCGCAAGGAGGGCGTCGCCGCCGCCTGGAGGGTCGGCCTGGCCTGCACCTGGGCGGTGTTCCTGGCCTGCACCGCCATCTGCGCGGTGCTGCTGGTGATCGTGACCTTGCTCATCGAGTTCTCCAACATCGAGATCCACACCGAACTGATGTTCCGGCTGATGCGATGGATGCTCCCCTACCTGCCCCTGGTCTGCGTGGCGGCCGGCTTCATCGGGATGCTCAACGCCCGCAACCACTTCTTCCTGCCGGCGCTGGGCGCCACCATGTTGAACGTGGCGATGCTGGGCTCCATCTGGTGGCTGGCCCCGCACTTCGGGGCGGAGCTGCACCATCAGGTCTTCGCCCTGGCGATCGGCGTGGTCGTCGCCGGAATCGCCCAGGCCGCGTTCCAGGTGCCGTCGTTGGTCTCGGAGGGTTTCCGGTTCCGCTGGCTCAGTCCATGGAGGGAGCCCGCCGTCCGCGAGGTGGCCCGCCGCATGGGTCCGTCGGTGATCGGTGTGGCGGCCTTCCAGATCAACACGGTGCTCTGCCAGAGTTTCGCCTACAGCCATGGGCGTGAGATCATCTCCTCATTCAATTACGCGGTGCGGTTGATGGAACTGCCGCAAGGGGTGGTCGGCATCTCCCTTGCCACGGTCATGCTGACCGAGCTCAGCACCCTGGCGGTGGACAAGAAATTCCCCGAGTTCCGGAGCACGCTCACCGAGGGACTGCAGCAGCTCATCTTCCTGACACTCCTGCCGCTGGTGCTCCTGCTGACCCTCTCGGAGCCCATCGTCCGCCTGCTTTTCGAGCGCGGCCAATTCAAGGCGGCGTCGACCGCGCAAGTCACCCTGATGATGCTCTGCCTGAGCCCAAGCCTGATGGCCTTCTCTTTGAACAATGTGCTGGCCCGCGCCTTCTACGCCCTCGGAGACACCAAGACCCCGATGCGGATCAGCCTCGCGGCCATCGCGGCGAATTTCGTGGCCGCCTTCGTCTCGGTGAGTCTGATGCCCAAGGCCGGACTGGCCATCGCCAACTCGGCCAGCTCCACGATGCAGTGCTTCCTGCTGTTCTACGCGCTCAAACGCAAGCAACCGAAGTTCGATCTGCCCGCATTGTTCACTCCCGTGGCACGGATGGCGGTCGCGGGACTGGTCGCGGCCGGAGTGGCCTCAGCGACCTTGTCACTCTGGAATCGCTGGATCGGCCAGAACGGGCTCACGGCCCGTCTGGGGGCCACCTTCCTGCCCATGGGCCTCGCGGCCGCCGGGTATTTCCTGGCCGCCACGCTGCTCGGGATCCGGGAGGCCTCCGATGTGCTCGCGGTCCTGAAGCGCCGCAAGCGCCCGGCCTCTTCCGGGGCCGGACCTTCGCAAACTTCCGGTTGATCCCGTCCCGATGCGGAGAGTAGCGTTTTTGCAGATCCACCCGTGATTCCCGAAGCCGCCTCCGCCCGGATCCGTTGCCGTGAATGGCAGGGCCGTCGGGGGCGTCGGGCTTCACTCAACGTTTCAACGACATGAGCCAAATCATCCCCGCAGCCAGCGCCTCGGTCCTGACCCGGCGCGGCTTCCTCTCCACCTCCAGCACCGCCCTCGGCGGTGCCATGATCGGCAGCCTGGCCATCGAGCGCCTGGCCTTCGGCGCCGCCAGCGACGAGATCAAGATCGCCCTCATCGGCTGCGGTGGCCGCGGATCCGGTGCCGCCAACCAGGCCCTGAACGTCCCGGGCGTGAAGCTCGTGGCGATGGCCGACGCGTTCCAGGATCGCCTGACCGGCGCCCTCAACAACCTCAAGTCGTCGCAGGCCGGCAAAGTCGACGTACCGGCCGACCGGCAGTTCGTGGGGCTCGATGGCTACAAGAAGGCGATCGCTCTGGCCGATGTGGTGATCCTCGCGACGCCCCCCGGATTCCGTCCGCAGCACTTCGAGGAGGCTGTCCGCCAGGGCAAGCACGTGTTCATGGAGAAGCCGGTGGCCGTCGATGGCCCTGGCGTCCGTCGCGTCCTGGCCGCCGCCGAAGAGGCCAAGAAGAAGAACCTCAAGGTCGGTGTCGGCCTGCAGCGCCATCACCAACCGGGCTACCTCGAGACGATGAAGCGCCTGCACGACGGCGCTCTCGGCGACATCTACCTCGTTCGCGCCTACTGGAACGATGGCGGCGTCTGGGTGAACCCGCGCAAGGACGGCCAGACCGAACTCGAGTACCAGATGCGCAACTGGTACTACTTCAACTGGCTCTGCGGCGACCACATCACCGAGCAGCACATCCACAACCTCGACGTGGCCAACTGGGTCAAGAACGCCTATCCGGTCAAGGCCCACGGCATGGGCGGCCGCCAGGTCCGCATCCAGAAGGAATACGGCGAGATCTTCGACCACCACGCCGTCGAGTACACCTACGCCGATGGCACCACGCTGCTGAGCCAGTGCCGCCACATCCGCGGCGCCGACAGCAACGTGTCCGAGCAGTGCGTCGGCTCGAAGGGTTTCTGCAACATCAGCAGCCACACCATCACCCCGTCGGGCGGAGGTGCGGGTGCTTGGCGTTTCCGGCCCGAGAAGCAGGTCGACCCTTACCAGCAGGAACACGACGACCTGTTCGCCGCCATCCGCAATAACACCGAGTACAACGAGGCGTTCAACGGAGCGAAGTCGTCGCTGACCTCGATCATGGGCCGCATGTCGACCTACACCGGCAAGACCATCACCTGGGAGCAGGCGCTCAATTCCAACGTGAACCTGGCTCCGAACGACTTCGAGAACCTGCGCTGGGATTCCGAGTGCAAGTCGAAGGCCGACGCCAACGGTTTCTACCCGGTCGCCGTGCCAGGTGACGCCAAGTGGTTCAAGATGGTGGTCTGAACAATCGGCCAGTAAACAAGATCCAGCCCCTCGGAGCCCTCGGGCACGAGGGGCTTTTTGTTGCCGCGGTGAGCGCTGAGACCTGAGGGACAGACCTCGGCCCGACCTCGAGCCCGGCGACTGCGTTCACCCGGGTCACCCGCCGTCCCGAGAGCCTGCACGATGGCCCATCAGTGGACCCCACATGCACCGGCCCGTGGCTGCGTTCCGACCGGGATCAGGCGGCCTTCTTGCCCGGCTTCCGGCCCCGCTTGCGCCCCCCTCCCGGGATGTCCGCCGCAGGATCCTTGAGCCCGAGGCGAACCAGCTTGTTGTAGATGGTCTTCTCGGTGACATCGAGGATGCGGGCGGCGGCGGCCTTGTTGCCGCGGCACAGTTCCAAGGTCTGCTGGACGGCCAAGCGCTCGACCGCATCCATGGACATCCCCCCCACATACGGAACGGTCACGCCGCCCTGCACGATCTGGGTGGGTTGACTCTGGCGCATCACCCGCGGCGGCAAGTCGGCCAGGCGGATCTCACCGCCCACCGAGCCCGCATAGGCCCACTCCAACACCGACTCGAGTTCGCGGACATTGCCCGGCCAATGATGGTTCTTGAGGGCCGCCATGGCCGCCGCCGAGATCTGCGGGATCTCGCCGGAGCGGACCATCGACAAGCGCTGCAGGAAAATGGCGGAAAGGTACGGCAGATCGTCGATCCGCTCCCGGAGCGAGGGGATCTCGACGGTGAGCGCGTTGAGGCGATAGAACAGATCCTCGCGAAATTCCTTGGCCTCCACCTTCGCCCGCAGATCGGCACGGCTGGTGGCGATCACCCGGACGTTGACCGGCACGGAGGCCCCGGTGTCTCGGCGATGGATCCAACGATTCTGGAGCAACTCCAGGATGATCGCCTGCTGCGCCAAGGGAATCTCCCCGACCTCCAGGAGCAGCAGCGTTCCCCCGTCGGCCATCTGGATCCGTCCGGGCCGGCGGGATTCCTCGGGCCCATCGCCTGCGGCCCCGGACGGACGGCCGAACAATTCGGCCTCCAACCGATCCCCCGACATCGATCCGCAGTGCAGCGGGATCATCGGCCCCCGGGAACGCCCGCTGACATGGTGCAACATCCGGGCGAAGAGCTTCTTGCCACTGCCCTCGGGGCCGGTCACCAGCACGTCAGCCTGGGTGGATCCCAGCGCCGCGGCGGTCTCGCGGAGAATGCGCGACGAGGGAGATTGGCCGATCCATTGGGTGTCCCGCAGTCCTGGAAACCGACCGGAAGCGGGTTGCTGGGTCTGGCCTGCGCGGGCGGCGGCGGCGATGGTCGCCACGAACGCACCCACATCGAGGGGCTTGGTCACATAATCGAACGCCCCGGCGCGGATCGCAGTCAGGCCATCGGCGGCATCCCCTCGCCCGGCCATGGCGATGACCGGAACCTGGGGCGCCACTTCGCGGAATCGCTTCAGCACGGTCATTCCTTCCGTCCCAGGGATCATCAGATCGACCACGGCACAGACGGGAAGATTCTGGATCGCCGCCATGGCGGCATCCTCCGATTCGGCAAATTCAGCCTCGAAGCCGGCCTTCTTGAGATGATAGGCGACGATCCTTTGGATGGAATCGTCAGCCTCGACCAGCAACACGCGATTATTTCCCTTGGCTCCGCTCACATTGCCAATTGGCCCCGGGAGCGGTGATCGGTCAACTGAAATCGTATCGGAACGGTAAACCTTTTATCATCTGCATAATCATTTCATGCCGACCTCCCATCCCTAATCCCCCGATCGAAGGCGGCGTTGGGCTACCCGGACACCAGACGAGGCGCCTTGAGCACGAAGTCGAAACCACGGTTGGCCTGGAGCCGGGTTTCGGTTACTGATCTCGTCATGAAGAGCACCCACTTGGCAGGACTCACCGGGGCAGCCCTCGTCTGCACCCTCGCTTGCAACGCGGCGGATTGGCCCCGATTCCGCGGGCCCCAGGGCAACGGCATTTCCGCGGAAACGTCCTGGCTCGGGACTTGGCCCGGTGGCCAGCCTCGGACGATTTGGAAAGCCAACGTCGGGGTCGGCTTCTCCTCGGTGACTTTGGCGAACGGACGGTTGTTCACTCTGGGTCACAACGGCCTCAAGGAAGGCGGGATCGACACCATCGTGGCGATCGAGGCTTCCAGCGGCAAAGAACTCTGGCGTCACAGCTATCCGGAGAAACTGGCCGACCATTACTACGAGGGCGGATCATCCGGCACACCCACCGTCGATGGAAACCGGGTCTACACCCTCTCCAAGGCGGGCGTGGCCCTATGCCTCGATGCGGCCAGCGGCAAGGTGATCTGGTCGCGGAACCTCTCGTCGGAACTGGGGCTCAAGGTTCCCGAGTGGGGCTTCGCCGGGGCTCCGCACATCCATGGCGACCGGGTGGTCTACAATGCGGGGAACGCCGGTCTGGCGCTCGACAAGTCGAGTGGCCAGGAGTCATGGAGCAGCGGCAAGGGGTCGGCGGGCTACGGAACTCCGGTCCCGTTCATCCTGGGTGGCAAACCCGCCTTGGCCGTCTTTGGCCTCCGCCATGTCATCGCGGTGGATCCCGTGACCGGGAAGGAATTCTGGCGTCACCCGTGGAAGACCCGCTATGACGTCAATGCAGCCGACCCGGTGGTGGTGGGCGACACGATGATCCTGACCTCCGGCTATGGCACCGGCGCCTGCGGGATCCGATTCACGGCCACCGGAGCCACCGAGATCTGGAAGAACCAATCCCTCCGCTCGCACATGCAGGCCCCCATCGGGCTGCGTGGCCATGTCTATGGCATCGATGGCGACGGTGGCGACGCCAAGGCACGACTGAAGTGCCTCGAGGCCGGCACGGGCAAGGTCGCCTGGGAATCCCCGGAGGCCGAGACCGGGGTCCTGACGGCGGCCGACGGCAAGCTGATCTGGGTCACGGGCAAGGGCGAGCTGATCGTGGTCAAGGCCGATCCCGCCGGATACCAGGAGATCGTCCGGGCGCAGGTGACCCGAGGGAAAGTCTGGTCCACCCCGGTCCTGCTCGATGGCCGCCTCTACGTCCGGAACTGGAAGGGCGAGCTGCTGTGCCTGGATGTGAAGGGCACCGGAGGCGTCTCCTGACCCCCGGGTGTCCCTCCGAGCCCCACCGCCCGCACATGAGCGCCTGACGTGGCCGCGCCACTCGATTTCGATTACCGCGACGGTGGACTCCACTTCCCACGGCTCGGGCTGTGGATGGATCCCCATCGCGCCGTCCGTTCTGGCGAATGGGTGTTCGTCAGCCATGCGCACGCCGACCACACCGCACGTCATTCGGCGGTCATCCTGACGGAATCGACCCGGCGGCTGATGCGATCGAGGGTGCCGGGTGAACGGTTGGAGCAGGTCCTGGGATTCGGGGAATCCCTGGATTCCGGAGAGTTGAATCCCGCCGTGGGTGCTCCGCCCTACCGGCTGAGCCTGCATCCGGCGGGGCACGTGCTCGGCAGCGCCATGGCCCGACTGGAGACGGACGGTGACTCCCTGCTCTACACGGGCGACTTCAAGATGCGGACCGGACGGAGCTGCGAACCCTGCCAGCCGGTGCATGCGCGCACGTTGGTGATGGAGACCACCTACGGTCGTCCTCGATACGTCTTCCCACCCACCGAGGAGGTCATCGCCTCCATCATCGCGTTCTGCCGGGACTCGATCACGAACGGCACCACCCCCGTGCTGCTGGCCTATTCCCTGGGCAAGGGTCAGGAAATCCTCGCCGCGCTGGTGGCATCGGGACTGCCCATCCAACTGCACACCAGCACTGCACGGATGACGGAGATCTACGCCGGACTCGGATGTCGATTCCCCCGCTGGAGCCTTCTGGATCCGGAGACCGCCCGCGGTCATGTGGTGATCACACCCACCGCTCGCCCCCTGCTCGCCGCCCAACCGCGGATCGGGCCTCTCAAGATCGCCTCGCTGAGCGGCTGGGCGCTCGACGGACGTCGGAATGCGCCGGAGGGAAGCCAGCACCGCTTCCCCCTCAGCGACCACGCCGACTTTCCCGACCTCCTTCGGTTCGTCGAGTCGGTCCGACCGGAACGGGTGTTCACGCTCCATGGCTTCGCCTCGGAATTCGCGCGCCACCTGAGGCGCCAAGGCATCGACGCCTTCGCCCTCAGCGAGGACGACCAGCTGGAGCTGGCCCTCTGATCCCGATCCCGGCGAAGGATCGGTCCGACCGCCTCACTGCCCGGCGGCGGCCGACTTCACCTGGAGTTCGTACTCAGGCGACATGGTGCTGTTGATCTTGTTGTCCAGGACACCCGGGTAGGTGAACTGGAACTTGTAGCGATACCGGAGCACCGAACGATCGGTGGGCAACGGCAGCAGCGCCTCGAACCGGTTCTCCGTGTTCGGCACCGGCTGCATGGGATACAGGTTCAACCCCATCACGACCCAGGCCTTGACGTTCTCGGGCTGCACCCCGCGCCGGTGGGTGCGGAATGTGGTCTCGAACAGATAGGTGGCATCCGGTGTCGGGGCGGCCGAACGCGGGGTCAGGTTGGTGTTCTGGGAACTGGCGCAACCCAGACCCATGGCAGCCAAGAGCACCCAGGCGGCAGGCGAGGCGAACTTCATCGGTGGGGTAAATGGCATACCCACGCGAGCATTGGCAAGGGATCAGTCGGTTCCACCGGATCCTGGATGCGCACGCCGGGCCGGAAGGAGACACCGCCCCGGACGCGCCTCAGTCCCGCCCCGACTCCCAGGCCAACACCCGGGCCTTGCGGTCCCAGCCCCAACGGTAGCCGTTGAGATCTCCGGATTCACGGACCACGCGGTGGCAGGGAATCACCAAGGCCACGGGGTTTGCGCCACAGGCGGCACCCACGGCGCGTGCCGCACCCGGATGCCCGATGGTGGAAGCCAGGCGGCGGTAGGACGTCAGGCGACCCCATGGCACTGCCAAGAGGGCGCGCCACACCTTGAACTGGAACGCCGTGCCCCGCACTGCGACCGGGATCGGTTGCGATCGAGAGGAGCCGGAATCCAACCATCGGTCGACCCATGCGGCAGCGCCGGCGTCGTCGACCGGAAGCCTCGGGTCGAGAGCCGGGCCGGGCCGAAGCCCCTGCCAGGGTTGGGCCCCTGACGGATCGGCCTCGAATTCCCACTGGAGGACCCCGTCGGCACCCCAGGCCAAAGCGCAGGTGCCCCACGGAGTCCGAGCACGCCCACGGCGAGACTCCATCAGCGACGCCGCACCGACCTCACGCAGGATCGCTCCGGGCGCGGAGGCATCGCGGGAAAGGCTTGGATCGGCCCATCGGCCGGAGGCCTCTGCGCGGTGCCAAACCGCTGCTCGCTGCAGATCGGAAGACATCGCCGCGGACTCCCTCGGTCACTTGCCGGACTTGGGGGCCTTGGCCTTGGCCAACTTCTTGAGGTAGGTGGCCGTGTCCTTCTTGAAGTCTTTCAGGCAGCTCTTGCAGCACAGCTTGATGGTCTGCCCCTCGTGGACGAACTCATAGGTCTCCATGCCGGAACCCTCGAACTTCTCGTCGGTCACCAGGCACTTGTCCAACGGGTATGCCTTGGCCTTCGGCTTGTCTTCAGCTCGGAGGCCGGACACCGGGGCGACGGCGACGATCAGGGCAAGAATGGCGGAGATTTTCATGATTTTGGTGCAGCGGGCTCTCGTCCGCATGCGCAAAGGTTCGACCGGAAGCGGCCCGGAGGCAAGGCCCCGCATCCAGGCGATGGAGGCAACCCGGCGACTCCACCTGAGGTCTTGGACGCCGGGTGTTTCAAGGCTAGATTTTGCCCCGTCGTCGATGCGCATCCACTCGCCATCCGGAATCCGAACCGCTCCCCCCCTCCGCGGGAGAGGGCCGAAGGGCTTCACCTTGATCGAACTGCTGGTGGTCATTGGCATCATTGCCTTGTTGGCCGCCATGCTGTTGCCGGCCTTGGGCAAGGCCCGCTACCGGGCCACGCAGGTCAACGAGATGTCCGGCGCACGCCAGTTGCTCATCGCCTGGAACCTCTACGCCGAAGACCACTCCGACTCGGTCCTTCCCGGTTATCGCTACGGCTTGGCGGCGACCGACTTCCAAGGCAGGCCGGTGAATCATCCCATCAACGCCCGATACCCATGGCGCATCGCGCCTTATCTCGGGAAGAGCTTCGACGTGATGTACCTGAACGAAAACCGTCGAACCCTCGACACCTTCCGACGCATGGAAGACCCGGAGTTGGGCATCTACGCGGCCTCGGTCTTCCCGTCGCAGGGCATCAACTCCGTCTTCGTGGGGGGCGACGATCTCGAATTGCCTCCTTCCGACCGTGCCTTCGAGCGGTTCGGGCGCTTCTGCGTGCTCAAGACCGCCGAAGTGGCGCGCCCCTCCGAACTCCTGGTCTTCACCTCGGCCCGCGGCCCGTTCGAGGGGCGGATCGTTCCCGGATACTACGTCGTGAAGCCGCCCTACCTCAATGCCCGGCGGTGGGCCGTGGAATGGAATCCGGAAGATGGTCCCGAGGCCTGGGGCAACGTCCACCCTCGCTACAATCTGCGTTCGGTCACCGGGTTCGTGGATGGGCATGTCGAGAACCTCGACCGTCGCAACCTCCAAGACATGCGCCGTTGGGCCAACCCGGCCGACCGGCCCGACTGGACGCTCCGGGCCCTGCAGAACCCATGAGCGCGGGCGGCCGAGTGGCCCCGAAACGCCATCTTCGGGCGTGATTCGGGCGGGGTCCTCCCCGTACCTTTCTCCATCCATGAGCATCTTGGACACCATCGTCGCTCAGAAGCGGATCGAGACGGGCCTCCTGCCCTCCGGCCCCGTGGCCGCATACCAGCTCCGCGAGGCCATCCAGCGACGCGGGTCCGGGGTCCGCGACTTCACCGGGGCGCTGACCCGCCCGCGGCGCGGTGACATCGGCCTGATCGCCGAGGTCAAGAAGGCCTCGCCCAGCCTCGGGGTGATCTGCCCGGATTTCGACCCGGTCCGCATAGCCCGGCAGTACGAGGCGGCCGGCGCGAGTTGCCTGTCGGTGCTCACCGACGAGCGCTTCTTCCAGGGGTCCCTCGAATACCTGCGCGCCATCCGCTCGGCGGTCTCGCTGCCGCTATTGCGCAAAGATTTCATCATCGACGAACGCCAGATCCTCGAGGCCATCGAGTGGGGGGCCGACGCGATCCTGCTCATCGTCTCCATCCTGTCCGATGAACAGTTGACGCACTTCCACAGCCTCGCCGACGCCGCCGGGTTGGCCGCCCTCGTCGAGGTCCACGACGCCGAGGAACTGGAACGGGCCCTGCGCTGCGGCGCGCGCTTGGTCGGCGTCAACAACCGGGACCTCAAGACGTTCCGGGTCGATCTCGCCACCACCGAGACCCTGGCCCAACGACTCTTCAGCGCGGCGGACGGCACGCCGCGATTCCTCGTCGGCGAGAGCGGCATCCACCATCGCGCCGATGTGGTCCGACTGCGTCAGGCCGGGTGCCGGGCCATCCTTGTCGGAGAATCGCTCATGAAGAGTGGCGACATCCCGGGCAAGGTGGCCGAACTCATCGGAGCCTGATCCGTCCACCCGGGACCGCTCCAAGCCAGGATCGGAATCCGAACCCACCTGCCGACACGGCATCGGCACCGACGGTCGGGCTCATCGAATGGGGCTCGCACTCGGCCTCATCCTCAGGCTCGTGTTCCGCCGCGCCGGCCGGCCAGGAAGGAACGCAATCCCTCGGCGAACGGGACCGGTCGGATCCCGAAGTCGCGCTCCGACTCCGAGGGGTCCCCGATGTTGTCCTCATCGAGCATCAGGATCTGATCGCGGCCCAGGGGCGCGGGCGACTTCAGCAGGCGCGGGAACACCTGTTCCATCACCGCGGCCCCGCACCAGGCCAACGCACGGGGAATCCGCAGGATCCCTCGGCGACGCCCGGTGACCCGGAGGATCGCCTGCAGGATCTCGGGCAGGGACAGCCGGTCCGGCCCGCACAGATCGTAGGTCTTGCCGATCGCCGCCTCGGACCCCACCGCCCTCGCGAATGCCCGGGCCACGGAAGCCACCGAAACCGGTTGGAGCAAGGCGGTGCCCCGACCGATCACCGGCAGCACCGGCGAAACTCGGCTCATCCGCTCGAACAAATTCACGAAGCCATCGCCGGGCCCATAGATCACCGAGGGGCGGAACACCGTCCAAGCGAGACCGGAGCCCCTCACGGCCTCCTCGGCCGACCACTTGGTCCGGTGATATCGCGAGACCGCACCCGGCCGTGTGCCCAAGGCGCTCATGTGGACCAGCCGAGTGACTCCGCAGGCCCGGGCGGCCTCGATCACCCGAAGCGTCCCCTGATGGTGGACCCGCTCGAAGGTCTGGTCGCCAACCTCGCCGATGATGCCCACCAGGTGGATCACCGCATCGCAACCGGTCATGGCCTTCCGCAGATCGTCCGGACACAAGACGGAACCCTGGACGTCGTCGGTGCCGGGTCCGGTCGGCGAGCCCCCCCGGCGCCCCCGCGCCATCCGACGCACCGAATGACCTTCGCCGACCAGCGCCTCGCAGACGGCACGCCCGACGAACCCGCTGGCTCCAGTCACCAAGACTCTCATGACGGTCACCCTCACCCGCATCCATGCCCGCGTCCAATCGAAGCCGCGGGTGCCGGGATCCAAGACCGCCCGGATGCCCCCGCAGTCATCGGGCTTTCAACGTCCCCGCCCAGCACGCATCGACTCGAACAAGCCCTCCCATTCGCGGCGGAACGGCAATCGCCATAGGGTCGCCCACAGGATCGAGCGGACATCGGCGCGCGAGATCTTCACGCGCTGGCGCGGGTCGAGGAATCCCGGCCCTTGCAATCGTCGCAGCGTCCGGACCCCGATCAGGATCGGCCACGCGCAAGCCAGGCGGACCCGGACCTGATTCGGAGGAATCCGCAGCACATAGTCCCAACCCGCCGCCAGATGGGCGTCGGCGCGGTCCAACCAACGATCGTAGACCGGCCTCAGGCGGGCCTCGCGGGATGGGTCCAAGAGGTCGGCCGGAGCCAAGCCCTCCCGGGCCAGCTCATCGACCGGCAAATAGCATCGGCCGGCCTGCAGGTCCTTCGGAAGATCCCGAAGGATGTTGATCAACTGGAGGCCCTTGCCGAAACGGATTGCATCCTCGAGGAACGCCTCGTCATCGAGCTCGGCCGAGGGGAACAACCGGTTCCGGCAGACACGCGTCCAGAATTCCCCGACGCATCCAGCCACTCGGTAGGTGTAATCGTCCAAGGCGGCGGCATCCGGCAGTCCGACCACCCCGTCACCCGCCTTGAGCGCACCAAAACGTTCCAGGTCCAACATCTGTCCGCCCACGATGGTCTCCAGAACGGCACGGATGCACCCCTTCTCCCAGACCTGCGATGCGTCCAAGAGCGCCAGCGCCTCGGGGATCCGCCGCAACAGGAGTCGCTCCGCGTCGGTGATCTCCGGAGCCCCGATGTCGAATCGTTCCCAACGGGGCATGGGGGCGGCGCTGTCCAGGATCCGGTCGCGCAGGGACTCCAGTGCGGACCGGCGATCGGGCACAGGAACCGATGCCGCGTCGGCCAACGTGTCGGTGGCACGGGCCAGCAGGTAGCCCAGCCCGATCGGCGCACGGACCCGGGCCGGGAGCACCCGCAACGTGAGGTAGAACGAGCGGGACACATCCCTCAAGAGGGTCGTCAACAGAGCTGAACTTTCGCCGGGACCGGACATCGTAGACCAAGGAAAGCAGCGAGCGGGCGGATTGGCCAGTCATGGACTTGCCTCCCCGGACGTGAGGCTGAGCCCGGATCCCCGAGGGAGATCCCCCAGAGGCCCCACCGCAGCGTCGATGAGGTCCGGGCTTGAACCACGGGACCGGATCATTCCAGCGTGGCGTCATGGCCGGACCGAACCCCCAACCTGAGCCGCCTCCCGGATCCGACGAGGAGGTCATCACTCAGGCACTGCGCCGTTCGCTGGTGGCACTCGTGGCGCTGTGCGGAGTCGCGGCGACCGCCGTCTGGTGGCTCCAACGCCGGCCCGCTGCACCTGCGGCGACGTTGACGTCGCTGCAGAGCCCGGTCAGTCCCGACACCCGGCAAGGTCCGAGGCCACCCAAGGTCCGCTTCACCGACATCACCCACCAGGCCGGCATCGGCTTCTCCCACACCCATGGGGCACGCGGGGCCAAGCTGTTGCCGGAGACCATGGGCGGCGGTGTGGCCTGTTTCGACATGGACGGCGACGGCGATGCCGACCTGCTGTTCGTCAACGGCACGGAGTGGTCGGAGGCCGTCGAGTCAGGCACTCCGCTGCCATCCGCGACGCCATCGGGCAAGGCCACCGCGGCCTTGTACCGCAACGACACCCGGCCGGGTGGACCGATCACCTTCACCGACGTCACCGCCGGATCGGGGCTGGACGTGCCGTTCTACGGCATGGGCGTGGCCTGTGGGGACCTCGACGGCGATTCCCGGACGGACCTTGCCCTGACCGGGGTGGGCGGGTTGCGCCTGTTCCGCAACCTGGGCGAGGGGCGGTTCGCCGATGTCACTGTCCCAACCGGCCTGCCCGCCTCCTCCTCCGGATGGTCGACGGCCGCGGCCTGGTTCGACCTCGATCGCGATGGCGACCTCGATCTCTTCGTCGGCCACTACGTCGAGTGGTCCCCCCGGATGGACCAGGAGGTGAACAACCAACTGGTGGGGGTCGGTCGGGCCTACGGGAGGCCCTGGCTTTTTCCCGGCACGTTCCCCGCGCTGTACCGCAACGATGGGGCGATCGCCCCGAACTCGCCGCCCCGATTCACCGAGATCTCGGCCCGCAGCGGTCTCCGGATCCGGAACCCGGCGACGGGTCTGCCGATGGCCAAGACCCTGGCGGTGGCACCCATCGACCTGAACGACGATGGCTGGATGGATCTGGTGGTGGCCAACGACACGGTCCAGAACTTCGTCTTCACCAATCGCCACGACGGCACCTTCCAGGAGGTCGGGGCCCAGAGCGGAGTCGCCTTCGACGCCTACGGCCAGACCCGCGGAGCCATGGGCATCGATGCGGCCCGGTTCCGCCCGGATCGGGCCCTGGGCATCGCCATCGGGAATTTCGCCAACGAGATGAACGCGCTCTACGTGGCCCAACCGACCAAAGACACCCTGGTGTTCGCCGACGAGGCCATCACCGAGGGTTTGGGGCCGGCCAGCCGCCTGCTGCTCAAGTTCGGGCTTTTCTTCTTCGACTACGACCTGGACGGCCGGCTCGACGTGCTGACCACCAATGGCCACATCGAGGAGGAGATCGAGAAGGTCCAGGCCAACGTCCGGTATCGGCAACCGGCGCAACTCTTCTGGAATGGCGGCGGCAACCAGACCTTCATCAGCACCACCGCGGCCGAGGCCGGCGAAGACCTTTTCCAACCCATCGTCGGCCGCGGCTCCGCCTATGCCGACTTCGACCGCGACGGAGACCTCGATGTGGTGATGACCCAGATCGGTGGCCGGCCACTGCTGCTGCGCAACGACCAGGAGCTGGGCAACCATTGGGTCCGACTCAGATTGCAGGGGCGGGCCGGCAACACCGATGCCATCGGTGCCTGGGTCCATGTGCGCACCGACGATGGCCGACGGATCTCGCGACAAGTCATGCCCACCAAGAGCTATCTTTCCCAGAGCGAACTCCCCATCCACATCGGCCTGGGCAGGAGTCGGATCACCGAGGGACGGATCCGATGGCCGGACGGCCGGGAGACCTCCTTCAACCCTCCGCTGGACCGGGAAACGGTGCTGAGGGCGGAGTGACCGTCGCCATGCCCGTCGCCGGACCGACAGGTCCCAGGGATCCGGACCCTTCCAAGCGTCCGCCGCGGAGAACCGCAGGGATCGCCATCGGGGTGAAAGCAAACGGCGCGGAACTGTCCGCGCCGTTCTGAACCAACCCATCGAGGGGGACCGCTTTAGGCGGATTTCGCCTTCTCGGGGGAGCCCTTCTTGTCGCCCGGTTCGTCGGCCGACTTGTTGCGGTAGTGCGAGGAGTAATACCGGTTCTGGTAGTAGTGGTAGCTGTAGTAGTACGAGTCCTTGCCCTCGAAATCGATGTCGTTGAGGACAAGGCCGACCAGGTGGATGCCGGAATCCTGGATGCGTTGCACCGAACGCAGGGCGTGCTCGCGCCGGATCTTGTTGAACTTCGTCACGAAGACCATGCCGTCGGCCATGGCTCCCACGATGAGGGGATCGGACACGGCCGACACCGGAGGGCAGTCGAGGATCACGCGATCATATCGGCGGGAGGCCTCTTCGAGGAACCGCACCATCCGGTTGGAACCGATCAACTCCGAGGGGTTCGGCGGCACCGCGCCACAGCAAATCACATCGAGGTTTGGAACCTCGGTGGTGTGGATGAATTCGCTCAGGTTGTCGGTCCGACCCGCCAGATAGGCCGAGAGGCCCACGGGGCTCTGCAACTGGAAGGCCTTGTGCACCGAGGGGCGGCGCAGGTCGGCGTCGACCAGCAGGGTCTTGAGACCGGTCTGCGAGGTCACGATGGCGAAGTTCGAGGCCACCAGCGACTTGCCCTCCGACGGGATGGTGCTCGTGAAGGCCATGACGCGGAGTTTGTCGGCGTTCTTGGCCAACGAGATCGCCGCGCGCAAGGTCCGGAATCCCTCTGCAGGACTCGATGTCGGGTGCAGGTGCGACTGGAGGTCGCGCTCCACGATGCTGACCGACTTGATGTTCGGGATGTACCCCAGGAACGGCAGGTGCAGGATGTTCTCGACGTCTTCCTGGCTCTTGATCGAGTCGTCGAGGAAGTTGAAGAACAGGGCCAATCCGAGCGCCACGGCCAGGCCACCCACGACGCTGCCGACGAAGATCAGCGGCTTGTTGGGGCTGACGGGCTTGAGCGGGGCGAAGGCGGGATCCTGGACCTTCATGTTCTGCAGCAGGTCCTTGGTGCCGATGTCGAAGTCCTTCGCCTTGGTCAGGATCGTCTGGTAGAAGCCCTCCACCCGTTTGACCTTCTGCTCCATGATGTCGTACTCGATCTTGGCTTCATCGAGGGCGAAGACACGCTCCACCGATTCCTTGTACTTCCGGAGAGCCTCGGCCTCGCGGCTCTTCTCGAGTTCGGCGATCTGGAAGATGGCCTGCAGGGCCCGCTCGGACTCGTCGCGCAACTTCTGGCTGTCGGCCTGAAGCTGGGTGGCCGTCTGGATCACCTTGGGGTGCTTCTCACGGTACTTGGTCCGGAGACCCGCGAGCTTGGAACTGTTCTCGTTGACCTGCTTGCGCAGGAAAGCCACCTGCTCGTCCTTCACCAGCGGACCGAAATCGATGATGTCCTTCCCGGCAGCCACCCATTCCTGGGCCTGCTGGGCCGTCTGCTTGGCCGAGTCGGCCGTGGCCCGCAGGGTCTCGTAGGCGGTCTTGAGTTCCCGCATCGTGGCCGCATCGATGTTCTGCTCGTCTTTCAGGGACACCATCCCCTTTTCTTTGCGGTACTTCTGGAGGTCCTTCTGGAGACTGGCCAACTCGACCTCTTTGCCCTTGGCCTCCTGCTCCAGGATCTGGAATCCCTGCAACGCCTTCTGCTTCTTGTCGTCGAGGTTGCGGCGCAGGAAGACCTTGAGGATCTCGTCGGCGATGCGCTGGGCCTGATCTCGCTTGGGATGGGTCACCTGCACTTCCACCAGGCGGCTCAACCGGATCGGGACGATCTTGATGTCTCTCGTGACCGCCGTGACCTTGTCGATGGCCTTGGAGTAGCGCTCGTCGTCGGAGTCGAGCTTGAGCTTCTCCATCACCTCCAGCATCAGACTACGGCTCTCCAGGTTGCGGTACTGGGTGGTCAGGTAGTTCTGGTCCTGGTTGCCGAGCGCCAAGCTGTTCAGGTTCAGAACGCCCTGGTTCTCGGGGTCGATCTGCAATCGGGCGATGGCCCGGAACATCGGGGTCGCCTGGAACGCATACAGCACGCCGGCGATGATGCACACCGACCAGGTCGCCACGATGAGCCAACGGCGCTCCAGGATGACATGCCAGTACTGCCTGAGATTGATCGAGGGATCCGCTCCACCGATCGGGTTCCCCTGCTGGGATTGAAACTGGTCCTCCATGATAAAGTGATTCGGTAGGGATTAAAGGATGCTCTCCCGGACTTCCAACGTGTCGTCGGGCTCGATCATCACCCGCTCGCCCTGCTCGTAGAGCTTGTCCAACTGCTTCTTGGAGTAGGTGGTCACCTGTCCCTTGCGGCGCAGGATGATCTTGTCCTTGTCGGCGCGCGGGCTGAAGCCGCCGCCCAGGGCGATGGCATCCATGATGTCGATCGGTCGCTCGGCCGGGATCTCCTTGCGGCCCTGCATCACGAAGCTACCGGTGATGTTGATGTAATGCTTCACGTACTCGGCGACCTCCACCGAGATGGCCGGCTTGATGATGTAGTCCTTGTCGAGCATCGTGTAGAGTTGCTGGCGCACCTCGGCGACGGTCTTGTTGGTCACCACCACCGGATCGAGAAGCCAATAGGTGATCTTGCCATCCGTCGGGACCCGGATGTTCTGCTTCATGTCCAACTCCTCGGCGACGTTGATCACCAAGACATCACCCGCGACGATCCGACGCACCGAATCCTGAGCGAGGGATGCTCCCCCGGCCAGAAGGCAGGCCAAACCAAGATTCAAACACCATTTCATAATCAATCAGTAACCGATCTGGACACCCAGCATGACGCGGTGGGCATCGTAGCTGGGTAAAAACACATCCTTCAATCCGGCATCCGCATAATTGATGGAATAATTCTCGTACGAATAGTTGAGACCGAAGCGGAGCCACCGCCGCGGCATGTAGGTGATGCCGCCCGAGAGGGAAAGCATCGTGTCGTCGCGCTTGTAGTCGATCGTGCGCATCGTCAGCGAACGGATATGGGTCCCGGCGATGGGCTCATAGGCCGCGCCGTAACCGGTCAGGCTGTCGAAAGCCCCTCCCTGATAGGACACGCCGCCTGTGGCCAACCAGGTGCCGCTGGTGCCCAGGAGTTGTTGGACGTCGAGTCGGGCCGTGTCGTAGGTGACTCCCTGCCGAGCGATCTGCGCGGCGTTGTCGGTGCGCCGCGTGTAGGCCAACGAGAACTTCGTCGTCTCGCGGAACGCATAGCTCACCGAGATGTTGGCCGCAGGGATCGAGAACGATGCCCCGGGGATGTCCGGGAATTCACGGATTTCGTAGCCCCCGCCAATGGTTCCCTCCAGGCGCTCCGTGAACTGGCCCCGGACACCCACGAAGCCGCCGTAGACATGGGAGGTCGGGATGAAGCCCAGCGCGGAGGATCCCCGGATGAAGTCGGTCAGGCCGTAGCCCCCCTCGACGAACACGGAGATGCGCTCCGTCGGCTTGTAACTGGCCCCGAGATTGGCGCGCCAGCCGTCGTTGCCGTACAAATTGACCCCCTTGTATTCCAGGTAATTGTACGAACCGCTGACATACACGTCGGTCTTGTCGGTGCTGTCGTAAGTCACCTTTCCTGAGGAGGTATGGCTCCATCGATCGACCAGGGTGCGGCCCAGGTTCACCCATCCCCCCATGAACGAGGAAACGAACTCGGTGGAATGGTTGCCCTCCATCCGCAGGCGACTCTGGTTGTCGTACTTCCCGGCCAATTGGATGCGGTGCATCGGCACCGGCGCGACCCCCAGGTCGAAGTAGCGGGTGTTGTCGCTCTGGTAGGACAGGTTGAGGTAGTTCTCGTCTTCGGAGCCCACCTGGAAACTCACCCCCGGTGCCACGGTCCCGATCAGATCGGCGACCCGCGGATTGAGCGTGAAACGGTTGGTCTGGAACCCGGCAAGGATCGCCGTCGAGGTCGCCGGCGCGTTGGTGGGAAACGCCACCGTGAGCGGCGGGTAGACCGAGGAGGCGAACGGCTGGGACTGGGCGATCCGCTGGTTCAACGACGCATCGTTGTAAACCTGGTACTGGAGGACACCAGAATAGGGCTGGGAGACCTGACCGAATGCCGGCCGGAACACATAGCCGCCATTCACGTCGAAGACGTTGTAGGCCGGCATCCGGGTGTCCACGTATTCGATGGTCCCCACGTCGGAGGCCGAGAAAACGTTGTTGTTGTACATCATGTTGATGTCCAACTGGGGGCGGATTCGGACCCCGCCCAGCTCGTAGCTCATCCAGCGATCGATCTGGTAGGCCTCGAACCCGGGAGCGCCATCCGATGCGGCCGAAAGCACCCCGGTCGAGAGGAGGCCCGCCGGCGACACCGAAGGCAACAACGCCATCAGGACCGCGGCGCGGAGCACCGGGGCCGGTTGAATGAATTCGTCGCGTCGCATGCGTGAAGTCGGTCTGGTCGCCGGTTGGCCGCGGAGAATCCAGGACGCCATCGCGCCCGGGAAAAAACCTGAATCCGCCGCCCAAAAACCGGCTCGAGAGTGAGTCAGAAAAGTCTCCGAATCCGGGCGGTGTGTACAACCATTATTCCCCCGAGAAACCGACTATTCCTTGTAACACCACAAGACACTCGTGCGTCTTCCCCGAGATCCGAGATCTGAAGCGAGACCGCAGGCCGCGGTCTCAACGGTCGGAAGGACGATCGAGGTGCTCGCCGGGCGTCAATTCGTCGAAACCCTCGAAATCGCCCGGACGCAATTCCCTGCTGATGCGGTGCTCCTCGCCGAACCACTGGCCCAGGTCGATCAATCGACAACGCTCCGAGCAGAACGGGCCGGTGGCCACCGACTCGAGCCAAGGGCCGCGGCGGCGACAGTGGGGACAGGCGACTTCAGGCAGGGCTTTGGACGGCTTCATCGATTCAACCAACGGAGCAACGCGCTGAGGACCAGACTGATCAACAGGCAGGTCACCACGGGAAAGTGGAAGGTGAACCCCGGGCGTCGGATGAGGATGTCGCCCGGCAGTCCCCCTCGGGTGGGCTGCCACCAGGTCAACACGGCCCCCACGAACACCAGGGTGCCCCCGAGGATCATCAACTGCTTTCCGAGCCCAGGTGCCACAGCGGGCGCAATTTGATCCAAAGACCGCGGTGCGTCCAATCTCGAGTCGTGCTGCCGGAGGAGAAGCATGCCGGACGGCAGCCCTGCAACCTGAGCCACACGAGCAGAATCCGGGACCAAAAACGCCTGAAACCGCCATTTTGACCAAAATTCCGTGCTGCTCGGCCCCGCACTTGCTAGCCTCATCGCCACTACATTCCATGAGCTACGACACAGATCTGCTGCGCGGGATCCTGAAGGCGGCCGTTGAAGGCGGCGCCTCCGATATCCACATCAAAGTCGGTTCCCCGGTCGTTTTCCGCATCAGCCGTCAACTGATCACCATCGACGCACCGGTCCCCACCGAGGAGTGGATGGACAAGATCCTCGCCGCGATGGTCCCGGCCCACGCCCGGCGGCGCATGGATGAAGAGCGTGAAGTCGACTTCAGCTACTACGAGCCCGGCGTGGGTCGCTTCCGCACCAACGTCTTCCAGCAGCGCGGGACGTTCGCCCTGGCGATGCGCTATGTGAAGACCCAGGTCCCGAGCTTCGAAGAACTGGGACTCCTGCCCATCATCAAGTCGATCGCGGCCTCTCCGCGCGGCATCGTGCTGGTCGCGGGAACCACCGGTTCCGGCAAGTCGACGACGCTGGCCGCGATGCTCGAGCACATCAACGCCAACTTCAAAAAGCACATCGTCACCCTCGAAGACCCCATCGAGTTCGTCTTCGAAGACAACCAATCGGTGGTCGAGCAACGCGAGATCGGCCTCGACACCGGGAGCTTCCAGGCGGGCCTCAAGCACGTGCTCCGGCAAGACCCCGACATCATCATGGTCGGCGAAATGCGCGATGCCATCTCCTTCCAGGCGGCCATCAGCGCTGCCGACACCGGGCACCTCGTGCTGTCGACCCTGCACACTCAAAACGCCTCGCAGTCGATCGGGCGCATCCTCGACTTCTTCAAGCCTGACGAGCGCGAGCAGATTCGCCGTCAGCTTGCTGCCACGCTGCGCGCCGTCGTGTGCCAACGCATGGTGGGCACCGTCAGCGGTGGGGTGACCCCGTCGCTCGAAGTCCTCATCAACACCCCCACGGTGCGCAAGATGCTGGAGGAGAACCGTCTCGAGAAGCTGGGGGCCGCCATCGAGACCGGCCGCGAAGACGGCATGCAAAGCTTCAACCAGGCGCTCTACGACCTGGTGAAGGCCGGCAAGATCAGCGAGAAGGAAGCCCTCGGCAAGGCCACCAACCCGCAGGCCCTCGAGATGATGTTCAAGGGCATCTTCCTCGACGAAGGCCGCCGCATCTTGTCCTGAGGCGGGTCGATTGGCTTGGGGCGATCGGGTGCGTATCC
>CAYLTF010000009.1:53766-55671 GCA_964386625.1 uncultured Akkermansia sp.
TGACGCTTTCCCGCTGTCTTTGTCGGGCGAAAGGAACGCCTGAGCCAACACCACGGGACTCGCTGATATTGCCCCTGAGGCCCGGAGCGGTAGCTTGCCCCGGTGCTGCCCATCATCGTCATCGGATTGGTGTTCCTCGGATGCGGGCTCTTCCTCGCGCACCGGATGTCGAAGCGGGACGACGGGCAGATGTTCGAGCCGCGCGACCGCGTGATCATCACGATCGCGATCGTCGCGCTGTTGACCGCCGCTGGTAAGACCCTGGTTGGCGGTGGGGCTGCGGCCGGCGTTTTCGGGCTGATCATCGTGATCCCGGCGGGTGTCATCCTGGCCTTCATGTGGTTGCCCGCCGCTGTGGAATCACTCCTGAGCGGTCTGACCGGGGCGATGACCGGTGGCAACCAGCAGGTCGAGGCGAAACCCTTCTATTTCAGGGCTCTGGCCAAGCGCCGTCAGGGCAAGTTTTCCGAGGCGCTGGCGGAGATCGACACCGAGTTGCTGAAGTTCCCAGGAAACCTGGAGGGACTGCTGCTGAAGGCCGAGATCCAGTGCGACGATCTCAAGAATCTTCCCGCCGCCACGGGCCTGCTCGAGGAGATCATCCAGACTCCGGATCGTCCGCGCGATGAACGATTGGCTGCGCAATTCCGGCTGGCGGAACTGCTGCTGCATCGGGTTCGCGACATCCCCGCGGGCCGGGCGGTGTTGGAACGGATCCTCGAAGAGAATCCCGAGACCGAGGCGGCCCACACCGCACGGCAGCACCTGGCCCACCTGCCTGGCGCGGATGCCGATGCCGTGTTCGGGCGCAAGAAGCTGGTCGTGGTGCACCATGAGACCTCGCTCGGGCTCACCGAAGACCTCGGGGCCAGCGCCCTGCCCCAGGAGAACTGGACTCAACGCGCCCAGGAATGGGTCGCGCATCTCGAGGCCCATCCGAACGACTGGGAGGCCCGCGAGAAACTCGCCACGATCTACGCCGACCAGTTCCAGCGCATCCCCCTGGCCATCGACCAGATCCGATTGCTCATCGACCAACCGGGCCAACCGCCGAAGCGCATCGTCGGCTGGCTCAACCGCATCGCCGACCTCGAGCTTCGGGCGCAGACCGGCGTCGACGCAGCCCGCGCCGCGCTCGAAGAAATCCGCTCCCGGTATCCCGAGAGTCCCTGGTCCGACCAGGCGGCTCTCCGGCTGGCCACCCTCGGTCGGGCTGAGCGGTCCCACGCACCGACCCCGACCCTGAAACTCGGCGTCTACGAGCAGAACATCGGCCTCAAGCGCGGTTCTGCTGACATCCCCAACCCCGACCCCGACGCCGCCGCCGGCCGTTGAGTCCTGACCGGCCTTTCTGCACCCAGCCCCCTGCCCTGTGGATCGCAGCTCTCAAACCTGCGCCTCCACCCCCTGCCTCCCGACAGCCCGCGCCACCGTGTTCCACCTCGCACCGCGACTGCCGGCCTCGAGACCCGCCACCGAAACACACCCAAGACGGATCGCGCCGCTATTGCATCCCGAGTCGCCCCCCGTCACTCTCTTCCCGTCTCACCGACCGTGCACCGGTAGCTCAATTGGATAGAGCTTCTGACTTCGGATCAGAAGGTTGCAGGTTCAAGTCCTGCCCGGTGTACCACGGCTTTTGTTGGGGTTTTTGAAGGTTTTTCGAATTTTGCCCTCGTCACCAAAAACTCACTGTACCCCTACTGTACCCTTTTTTCGGTCCAAGTTGGGCCACGTCTAGCCGATCGCCGGGGAACGGGCAGCGAGAGGACACGACACCCCGTCAACGAAGCAGGCCCCGGGGGTGGGGTGGGAATAAGCCATTTTGAGCCGCTGAAGACAGGCCTGCGTTCTCAACATTCTGGGATTCCAGAGATGGAACGATCGTGGTGTGAGGTCTTAGAG
>CAYLTF010000010.1:0-36612 GCA_964386625.1 uncultured Akkermansia sp.
CCACCGACCCCGACCTCCCCGCCCAGACCCTCACCTATCGGCTGCTCTCCGGTCCTGCCGGATTGACCGTCACGACCGCCGGCCGCGTGCAGTGGACTCCCACCGAGGCCCAGGGGCCGTCGACCAACCTGGCCCGGATCTCGGTCAGCGACGGGGCCGAGTCGGTCACCCGCGACCTCACGCTGGTGGTCCGCGAAGTGAACCTGCCCCCGGTTTGGGGTTCGGAGGCCGCGCGGGTCATCCCCGAGGGCAGCGCCCACGAGTTCCTCCTCGCCGCGACCGACGCCGACCTGCCCGCCCAGACCCTCACCTATCGGCTGCTCTCCGGTCCTGCCGGATTGACCGTCACGACCGCCGGCCGCGTGCAGTGGACCCCCACCGAGGCCCAGGGCCCATCCACCAACCAGGTGGATGTCGCCGTGAGCGACGGGGTGGCCTCGGTGACCAACCGGGTGCGCATCCAGGTCCAGGAGATCAACACCATCCCGGCCTGGGCTGGCGCGACCCTTTTGCGAGTCACCGAGGGACAGATCCTGTCGGCTCCGCTTCCGGTCAATGACACGGATCTGCCGGCGCAGACCCTGAGGTTCGCCCTGGAATCCGGCCCCGACGGCCTGCTGGTGAGCACCAACGGCGTTCTTGCATGGACCCCCACCGAGGCCCAGGGCCCGTCCACCAACCTGGTCCGCGTGCGGGTCGGTGACGGTGTCGCCACCGTGCCGATCGAGTTCGTGGTGGTCGTGGCCGAGACCAACACCGCCCCGGTCTGGACCGCCAACCCGGGCACCCGCCGGGTCAATGAGGGAAGCCTCCTGAGCTTCAGCGTGCAGGCCACCGATTCCGACCTGCCTGCCCAGCCGCTGAGCTACCGCCTCGTCAGTGCTCCCTGGGGGCTGACCCTGGCCACCAACGGCTTGGTCTCCTGGAGACCGACCGAAGTCCAAGGCCCGAGCACCAACCGGGTGCGCCTCAGCGCGAGCGACGGCGTCGCCTCCACGGTGCTGGAGTTCGACATCATCGTCCGCGACTCCATCACCGGAAGCCCAGGACCGAGCCTCGGACTGTCGGTCCGGACCGATGGTTCCTTCGAACTGCTCTTCAGCGGCATCGCCGGGGGACGCTATCAGGTCGAGCAACTCACCACGCTCGGCGGAACCTGGACGCCCGTCCCCGGTATCCCCGAGATCGTCACCCAGGGCACCAACGCCCCCTCCACTCTCCGACTGCCCTCCAATCCGGCCCCGGGCCTCTTCATCCGGCTCCGCAAACTCTGAGGCGGGACCGAAGGGGCCCCTTGCCGCTGGGATTCCTGATCACCGGATCAATCCACGTACACCAGGAAACCCGGCGGGCTTGCCGGCGGACGGTGATGGTTCTGGATGGCCTCGATCTGGGTCTCGGTCAGGACCTGTCCCTCGGGCACGAGCAGCATCCCGAGGGGGGTCTTCACGCCGGCGGCGAGGGTCATCCCGGCCCTGAGTTCCGACAACGAGACCTCCCGTTCCTGGCGTGGCAACGAGGCGTTCGGCAGGGCCCGGAGCAACGCCTGGACCGCCTCCGGATCGAAGCGCCAGCCGCTGCCGAGCGTGAGCATCTCGACCGCTTCCGGATGCGGGGCCTGCCGCTCGGCGTAGGCCACCGCGACGGCGAGCAACCGTGAGAGCCGGGGGATCTGCTTGCCGGCGAGCCGGTCCGGGTATCCGCGCCCGTCGAACTGCTCGTGATGTCCGCGGATGACCCGGCCCACCTGTTCCAGGTTCGCCACGAAATCGACCAGTTCTTCGCCGAGGATCGGGTGCTGCTCGATGAGCGTCTGCTCGGACGGGGTGAGGGTCTCGGGATGTTTGAGCCATTTGCGGATCAGTCCCCGCGGGGTTCCCACCAATCCGATGTCGTGCAGCCATGCGGCCAATTCCAGGGTTTGCCGGTCGGTCTCCGGGAGTTTCAGGTGGTCGGCCATCGCCCGGCACAGACCGAAGACACGCCGGGCCTGGGTGCCGAGCGTGGGATAGAACGACTGGAGGACCTTCAGGCAGAGCTGCACCGAGTGGTGCAGGTTCATTTGCAGCGCCTGGTTCATCTCCGAGAGGCGGCGGCGTTGATCGGCCTCGGCGGAGACCCTGGATTCCAGTGCCTGGTTGAGCGACACCAGTTGCTCGTTCATCGCCAGGGTGGTCGCCTGCAGGACCGTGTTGCGCACGATCAGGTCGTGTCGCTGCACCGCGTTTCGCACGGTGGCCAGGAGTTCCTCCCGGATCCAGGGCTTCACCACGAACCGGTAGATCTCCCCCTTGTTGATGGCCTCGATGACCGTGTCGAGGCTGAGCACGGCGGTGATGAGGATGCGGGTGGCGTCGGGTTGGAGCTGCTTGGCCTGGGCCAGGAAGTCCAGTCCGGTCATCCCGGGCATCTGGTAATCGGAGATGATCACCGCGAAGGCCTCGTTCCGGAGCGCCTTGAGGCCCTCGTCGGGAGATGCGCAGGCGGTGACCCCGTAGTGCTCGCGCCGCAGCGTCTCCCGGAGGGCGATGCGCACGATCTCCTCGTCGTCGACGACGAGGATGCGCTTGAGCGAAGGCTCAAACGGAGCGTCAGGTGAGTTCATCGGCTGTGGGGTGGTTCGAACAATTCATCGATTCTCCGCTGGATCTCCGTTTCCTGGAGGTCGGAGGGCAGGGTGAGCGTGGCGTCCTTGAGCCAGGCGACGTGGACCTCGTCCTCGTTCCTGCCGATGATCTGGAGGATGGATTTGATCGGGGGCTTGCGTTGACGCACCTCCCGGAGCAGACGGCCGATGTGGTCCGGGGCGTCGGCGGCCACCTGGACGAGCACCGCATCGAATTCGTAATCGAGGCGGTCCAGCATCTCGAGAGCCTGGTCCTCACGGCTCTCGGACACGACGAAGAACCCCGCGCGTCGCAGTGAATCGACGGTCGTGTCCAGGGAACGACCGGCCGGGCCCACCACCAGGAGTGTGCGTCTCCGCCGTTCGTCGCCCTCGTGCACGCGTTCCTGCTCGGTGAAGTCGGCCTCGGGCAGCCACAGGCGGAAGGTGGTGCCTTGGCCTTCGACCGATTCCACGGAGATGGCCCCGTGGTGCTTCTCGACGAACAGCCGGGCGTTGTAGAGTCCCAGGCCGGAGCCTTTGTTGACCGGCTTGGTGGTGAAGAACGGATCGAAGATGGTCCCCAGATGACGCTCCGGGATGCCGATGCCGTTGTCCCGGATCGCCACGCACACGGCCGGCAGGCGTGGAAAGGTTCCCTGGGCGTGCGTCAAGGGCTCCGCCTCGGTGATGCGGTGGGTTGAACACTCCAGGAGGCCGTTGTGGGGCATCGCGTCGGCCGCGTTCATCACCAGATTCAGGAAGACTTGTCGCAATTCGACGCAGTCGACATAGACCGGCAACGCCAGCGCCGCGGGTCGCGACTCGAAGCGGATGCGCCTCGGGAGGATCTTGCGCACCAGTTCGCCCAGGTCGCCCACCTGTTCGTTCAGGTCGCAGTAGCCGAATTCACCGATGCGGCCCTGGTGCAGGCTCAGCACCCGGCGCACCAGTGCGCTGGCCTGCATCGCATTGCGCTGGATCAGGCCCAGGCTCTCCCGCAGCGGTTCGTCGGAGCCCTCGGCCGGTTCCAGGGTCTCGGCCAGGGCATGGATGCCGGCAAGGATGTTCCCGAAATCGTGGGCCATGCCCATGGTCAGCGTGGCCAGGGTGTCCCGCCAGGCGGCCGAGCTGAGTCGACGCTCGGCGATGGTCTGCCGTGAGACGTCGAGCCAGGTGCCTTCGAATCCCAGCAACAGCCCGCCTTCGGTGCGCAGCGCCTGTCGACGCTCGAGGATGTAGGCGACCCGGCCGGTCCGCGCGTGGCGGACCCGGAAATGCGTGCTCACCCCGGTGTCGCTGCGGATCGCCCGGCGGATGTGCCCCTGGACTTCCTGCACATCCGCCTCGTGCAGGACGTTCCAGAAGGCCTCGGAGCGATGCAGGAATTCCGAGAGAGGCACCCCTGTCAACTCCTCCAGCCTCGGGCTGGCGTAGTGGAAGGACATGTCGCTGCGTTGGTTGAAGATCACGCCGGGCCACCGGCGCATCAGGTTGTCGACCTGGGCTTCCGCCTGCAGGAGCCGGATGCGGAGTCGAGGGTTGGCTTCCGCACCGCGACCGGCCGCCGGCCACGACTCTTCCTCCAGGCGGGGGCGTGGCGGGACCGTCGATTCGATGTGCGCGAAAAGTCCGCCCGGACAGCGTCCACCCGAGAGGCGGATCCAACCGTCGGGTTGATCCGTCGGCCCCGGGAGTTCCTGGGTCCGGAATTCGGAGGTCGATTCGATCCAGGAGCGGACCCCGGATTCCCACTGCGGGTGTCGGTGCGTCAACACGGTCCGCCAATCGCGCCCGACGAGGCCTTCCGGCGTCTCTTCCAGCCATTTGGCGAGCGCCTCGTTGACCGAGAGGATCCGCCCTTCCGGGCACAGCACGGCCAAGCCCCCGATCAACCAGCCTGAGCCGGGAGGGGAAGCCACTGGTTCCGTGGGAACGGGTTCCATCTGGAAAGCAATCGGTACGAGCGATCTTCAGATTAAGGGGATGTTTGCCGATTGTCAGTCTCGCAGATGATCGTCCTCGGAGATCCATCGGGGAAACTCCCACCGCAACTTTCCGGGAAACCCGGTTTTGACTTCAACAGGACCGCTCCATGGATTCTCCGCTCAACCAAGACTGGCTGGATGAGGTGGCCCGGCGACGTTTGCCGGCCGATGAGGCTGCGCGGTGGCGCCGGCAGTTGCAGGAACGCCCGAACGAGGCCCGTCGTCTCGAAGAGGAATTGGCCCTGAATCGACTTTTGGATCAGGTGTCGGATGCCTCGCCGAAGTCCTTGGCCTCCTCCAATTTCACCGCCCGGGTCCTGGCCGACATTCAGGCAAATCCCGAACAGGAATCGGGTTTTTCCCGATATCGCGATCGATTCACAACCGGTGTCCGGGCTCAGGCGGATTTCTGTGCACGGGTGTTCTCGCGCGGCCTCGCCCCGATCTGGCGTCATTCCGTCCCCATCGCGGTCGCCTTGGTTTGTGTGGCCATTCCCCTGAACTGGGGTTGGCAACGGGTGCAGGTCCACCGGCATGGTGCGATGGCCCGCACCGCGGCCGAACTTTCCGTGGCCGCTGCGATGCCGGGGGTGGCTGTCCTCCAGGATTTCGAGGCCGTGCAACTGTTGGAGACCCGCTCCGCCCCGGACGATGCGGCGCTGATGCAGGCTCTCCGTGAAGATTCCCCCTGAGGTCGTCTCCGAGAGTTTTTCACCCAGCGATCGTCCCATGAGGCTGTTCCAACTCATCGCCCCGAGCAGGTCTTCCCGCCGATCCTTCCGGGTGCCAGGGGCGATGGGGGGCAAACCGCGTGCCTCTTCCGGCCTCGCGGCCGGCCTTGCGATCTTTTGGATCAGCGGAAGCCCGCTGTCATGGGCCCAGCCCGCCAGTCCATCCTCGCCCCCGTCGCCCTCCTCGTCGCTGCCCCCCTCGGTCGGCGCGCCTCCTGTGCCGGGGCGATCCGCCCCCCCCTTGCCCCAGCAGGCGACCCTGCCTCCGGTGCCCCGAGTCCGAACGCCCACCGACCGTTTCCGGGAGCTCTTGGCCGCCAATCCGGAACAACGCGAGGTCGTGCTGTCGAGAAAGTCGCCCTCGGCCCGGGCGCTCATCGAGGCCAAGTTGCGGGAGTTCGGAGCCCTGCGTCCGGACGAGCGCGAGATCCGTCTGCGCCTGGCCCAGTTCCAGGATTCCCTGCGGACCCTCCTGCCTTTGTCTGCGGCCGAGCGGGCCCCCCTGATGTCTTCGGTCCCCGAAGAAGACCTGCCCTGGATCGAAGAGCGCCTGGCCGCCTGGGACCTGTTGCCCGAATCGGAGCGGCGCGATGTCTTGGAGAGCGAACGACGCCTTTCGTGGTTCGTGCGCCAAGCCGGGGCGGAGCCGGATCGCAAGAGCGCCGAGGCCTATGTGGCCACCCTGCCGCTGGCGGCCCAACAGGCGGCCCGCGAACAGATGGAGCGCTGGTTGGCCCTGCCGCCGGCAGAGAGGTCCCGCAAGGCGGCCGCCTTTTCGAGGTTCTTCGATCTCACGGCCGCCGAGCGCCAGGCCGCCTTGGGCACCCTGTCCCAGACCGAGCGCCACCAGATGGAGCGGGCTTTGAGCGATTTCGCGGCCCTGACGCCCGAGGCCCGTGAACGCTGCGTGCGCGGGTTCCAGAAATTCGAGGCCCTGAGCCCTGCCGAGCGGGAGCAGTTCCTGCGGAGGGCCGAGCGCTGGAAGGCCATGACTCCGAACGACCGCGCGGCCTGGCGGCGCTTGGTCGAAAAAGCGCTCAGCCCGATGCGCAAACCCCCGTTCCCAGCCGGGGAGACGATGCTCGCGGCGCCGCCGCGCTGATCCTTTCCGCCTGTCCCCGCCGTTCCTTCCGTGGCTTCGAGGTTCGGGTTCGAAGGGGTTCGAAGTGGGGGATGGGTTGCGGAATTCCTCCGAAGCTCCGAGCCGGATCCCCTGACACCGCTCCTCCGATCATGTCCCGAAACCCGCCCGATCGTCCAAGCATCCGGGATGGGCGGTTTTCCAGGTCGAGATCGGGGTGGAATCGGCAACAGGATCGCAGGCGCAATTGGATTGCGGTTTTGGCCGGACTGGAGTCCGTTTGACCACCATGGACGATGCGTCTTCATCCTCCTCCAAATCCAAGCCTCCGGTGATCCCCGGGTATTCCGTCCCCGACCGTCCCCCGGTGATGCCCTCCGCGGCTCCGAAGAAGAAGGGGTTCTGGGGGCCGATCGCCCTCTTGGTGGCCGCCGTGGCCAAGTTCGGGTCGAAGCTCCTGGTCCTGATGCCGTTCCTGAAGTTCCTTCCGGCCTTCCTCAAGACCGGGGGCACGATGATCCTGAGCGTGGGCGCCTATGCCCTCTTGTGGGGGTGGAAGTTCGCCCTGGGGTTCGTGGTGCTCATCCTGGTGCACGAACTGGGGCACCTGGTCGCCGCGCGCAGTCAAGGGCTTCGTGTCGGTGCGCCGGTGTTCATCCCGTTCATGGGGGCGTTCATCGCCCTCAAGGAGGCCCCTCGCAACGCTTGGATCGAGGCCGTGGTCGGCATCGGGGGCCCCATCTTCGGCACCCTGGGGGCCGGTGTGTGCTTCCTGGTCCACGTGGCCACCGGCGACCCGTTCTGGTCCGCCCTGGCTTACTCCGGCTTCATGCTCAACCTCTTCAACCTGGCCCCGGTCGGGTTCCTGGACGGCGGTCGCATCGTCACCGCGTTGTCGCCGTGGCTGTGGGTCGTGGGCTACGCCGTGATGATCGCCTACCTCGTGCATGAGGCGATGACCCGGGGCTGGATCAGCCCCCTCCTCCTGATGATCCTGGTCATGGGGCTGCCTCGCTTGTTCTCGTTGTTCCGGTCCCGGGATGAGGATTCCCGGCGGTTCTTCGAGATCGAGCCCCGTCAGCGGTGGACGGTCGGAATCGCCTACTTCGGACTCATCGCCTTGTTGGCGTTGGGAATGAGCCAGAGCCATGTCCGCCCCTGACCCGACCCGGCCTGATGGCCCTTGGAAATGCCTGCCGGTGACCCGGGGGTGCTTCGTCTGCGGCATCGACAATCCGGCGGGGCTCGGGCTCACCCTGACCACCGACGGCCGGAGCGTGGCGGTGCCTGTCCGCTTCCGGGCCGAGCACTGCGGCTTCAGCGGCGTGGTGCACGGCGGGTTGTTGTCCACGGTGCTGGACGAGGTCATGGCCTGGGTGATCGGCGTGAACACCCGCTCCTTCGCCTTCGCGGCTGAACTCAATGTGCGGTTCCTCCGCTCGGTGCCTCCCGGGATCGAGATGAAGGTCCGCGCCGAGCTCACCGACAATCGACGGGGCCGGCTCTTCCTGACCCGGGGTGAGGTCGTCGGCCCCGACGGCGTCGTCCATGCGGAAGCGTCCGGCAAGTTCCTGCCCATCCCCGCCGGACGGCAGGCGGCGATGCTGGCGGATTTCGCGGTGGACCCGGCACCCTGGATCACGCTTCCCGGGAGCGGCAGGCCGGCCACCTGATCGGGTGGACGGGGGGCGATGCGGTTCGCGGGCCGGACCTGCAACGCCGTCGGTTCCGATTCACCCGCGGCAGCGATCGATGACGGCCGGCAACAGTGACTCCACGCGCGCCACCTCCTCTTCGGTGGACTCTCGGCCGAGCGAGAAGCGCACCAGGGCTCTTGCACGCGATTCGGGCACTCCCATGGCCCGGAGCACGTGGCTGGGCTCGACCGAACCGGCCGTGCAGGCCGAGCCGCTCGAGGCGCAGACCCCCTCCAGGTCGAGGTTGGCCAAAAGCGAGATGCTGTCGGTCCCCTCGACCGAGAAAGCCAGGGTGTTGGGCAGGCGGTGATCCGGGCAGCCGTGGAGTTCCACCCCAGGCAGGGAGGCCACCGACCGGGCCAGGCGATGGGTCCAGGCACGCAACCGGTCGGCGGGGAACACGGGCTGCGGCACGAAGCGCTCGAAGGCGGTCACCAGCCCGACCACCGACGCCAGGTTCTCGGTGCCGCCACGCCGCTCGTTCTCCTGGGCGCCGCCGTGCTGGGTGGGGTGGGGGAGCAGGGGCGAGCGGATGAACAAGGCGCCGGCTCCCTTCGGCCCGTGGAACTTGTGGGCGCAGACCGAAACCAGATCGGCCTCGAACTGCTCGATGCGCTCGAAGGGCAGCTTCCCGAAGGCCTGGACCGCATCGGTGTGGAAGAGGACGCCGCGCTCCCGGCAGCACCGGCCGATCTCGGTCACCGGCTGGATCGTGCCGGTCTCGTTGTTGGCCGCCATGACCGAGACCAGCGCGGTGTCGGGGCGAAGGGCCTCGACGACCGCCTCGGGCTCGACCCGGCCCCGGGCATCGACCGGCAGCAGCGTGAGAGAGAATCCCTCGTGCGCCTCGAGGTACTGCAATGCGTGCAGCACGGCGTGGTGCTCCACCGGGGAGGCGATGAGGTGCCGCCGCCCGCGGGACGCTCCCAGTCTCGCCGTCCCCAGCACGGCCAGGTTGTTGGCCTCGGTGCCGCCGCCCGTGAAGATCACCTCGCTGGGGCGGCAACGCCAGAGAGCGGCCAGACGGTAGCGATGCTCATCCAGGGCGGCCCGGGCTCGGCGTCCGACGCTGTGGACGCTGGAGGGGTTGCCCCAGGATTCACGGGTGCAGAGTTCCATCGCCTCGCGGACGGCGGGGTCCGGAGGCGTGGTCGCGTTGTAGTCCCAGTAGACGGGAGTCCTTCGGTCGGAAGCCAAGGCGGGAGAACCGGGCGGGGCGATGGGTTTCGGCAACGAGGCAGGGCTCAGAACGTGCGGATCTTGATGTTGCGGAACCAGACGTCGTCCCCGTGGTCCTGCAGGCAGATGTGGCCCGAGGCGTTCTTGGCGAATCCGGGCATGCCCTTGAACTTGGATTCGGAGATCAGTTTCTGGGTCTCGGAACCACCCCACTCGTATTCCACGACCTTCTTCTTGTTGAGCCAATGCTCGGCCCGGTTGCCCTTGATGACGATGCGGGCCTTGTTCCACTCGCCCACCGGGTTCAGGGCCTTCTCCGAGTTGCAGGCGATCAGCGCGTAAAGGGCGGCGGCGCTGGTCTTGGGATTCTTGCCGTCGCCATGCTTGGAATCGTCCAGCACCTGGTACTCGGGGCCCGTCTCGTAGGAGGCGTTCCGGTCTTCGGTGACGCGGTAGATCACGCCGCTGTTGGCCCCCGGGGCCACCTTCCAGTCGAAGCGCAGCTCGAAGTCCCCGAACTTGTCCACCGTGATCAGGTCGCCGCCGCCCTCGCCGGCCACGTGCCGCAGGGTCCCGTTCTCCACGCGCCAGCCCTTGGTCGGGAACGCGGTGGCCTTGTAGCCCCGCCAGTGGGAGGTGTCCTTGCCGTCGAAGAGCGATTTCCAGGCCTCTTTCTCGGACTTCTTGGACTTCTTTTCGGCCGCCAGGGCGGGGGAGGTGAGGAGGGCCGTCGCCAGGGCGGCGGACATCACGGAGAGGATCACGCGTTTCATGGTGTGCTGGGGTGGAACGGTGCGTCGCCGGTGTTCCCTGGGCAAGCGCCGTTGCTGCGATCAGGGACAAGCTGCGACCAGGGACAGTCCCTTTCTCGCCGGGCCCCGGAGGCCGGGGCCCCGAAGCGGCCGGTTGACGGGACAAATCCTGCTCTCGGGAGGGCAAGATCCGGGCAGTCCGGCGGATCGGGGTTTTCCAGAGTGGCCGTGCCGTGCCCACCCAGGAACTGGTCGAACAAGAACGTCCCGCCCGGAGCGAGGACTCCCCTCGTCGCGAGGCTGCGGCCTGCTCTCATTGCGGCCTTCCCTGTGGCGATTCGACCTTGCGGCTTGGGGAACGGCGTTTCTGCTGCGCCGGGTGCCAGACGGTCTTCGAGTTGCTGAGCGATGGCGGGCTCGACGAGTTCTACCGTTTGGGCGGTGCCCAGGGCGTCCGCGGAGGTGCCCCCGATCCGCAGGAACGGTACGCCTTCTTGGACGCCCCGGATGTGCGATCGGCCCTGGTCGATTACTCCGACGAACGTCGAACCCGGGTGACCTTCCGGGTGCCGGCGATCCATTGCGTGGCCTGCGTCTGGCTGCTGGAGCATGTCTTCCGGCTGCGGCCCGGCATCGGCAGCTCGTCGGTGAATTTCCTTCGGCGTGAGGTTTCCGTGACCTTCGACCCGTCGGTCGTCCGGCTCAGTGAGGTGGCCTCGCTGTTGGCTTCCTTGGGCTACGAACCCGACCTCCGCGCCTCCGATCTCGAGGGACCGGGCGTTCCGGCGGTGTCACGACGATTGTGGCTGCAATTGGGGGTCGCCGGGTTCGCCTTCGGCAACACCATGCTGCTGAGCCTGGCCATGTACCTGGGCCTGGACAGCGTCAGTGGGCCCGCGTTCCGGCACCTGGCCGGGTGGATCAGTTTCCTCCTGTCGCTCCCGGTCGTGACCTTCAGCGCCTGGGACTACTACCAGGCTGCCTGGACCGGCCTCCGGAGGCGGGTTCCGGTCATCGAGATCCCGATCGCGCTGGGCATCCTCGCCCTCATGGGCCAGAGCGTGTTCGAGGTGTTCTCGCGCCGCGGCGATGGCTATTTCGACTCCTTGGCCGGGCTGCTGTTCTTCCTGCTGTGCGGGAGGCTTTTCCAGCAGAAGACCTATGCCCGGCTGGTGTTCGACCGGGATTACCGGGCCTTCTTCCCGCTGGCCGTCACGCGTCTTGGTGGACGCGGCGAAGAGCGGGTGGCCGTGGCCCAGTTGGCGGTGGGCGACCGCCTGGTCCTGCGCCACGGCGAGCTGGTGCCGGCCGATTCCCGGCTGCTGGGGGGCGAGGCCCGGATCGATTACGCCTTCGTCACCGGCGAATCACAGCCGGAGAGTTGTGCACCGGGCGGGATCCTCTTCGCCGGAGGGCGGCAGACGGCCGGCCGCATCGAGGTGGAGATGCTCAAGCCGGTCTCCCAGGGGTACCTCACGTCGTTGTGGAACCAGGAGGCCTTCCAGAAGGCGCGCTCGGTGGACCCGGTCGACCGCATCACCGAGGCCTACAGTCGTCGGTTTTCGTTGCTCCTCCTGGTGATCGCCGGTGGGGCCGCGGCTGCGTGGTGGATCTTGGGCGATGGATATCGGGCCGTGCAGGCGTTGGTCTCGGTGCTCATCGTGGCCTGTCCCTGCGCGTTGGCCCTGGCCTCGCCGTTCACCCTGGGCACCGCCCAGCGGGTCCTGGGTCGGCTGGGGGTCTATCTCAAGAATCCCTTCGTCCTGGAGACCCTGGCCCGGGTGGACTGCGTCGTTTTCGACAAGACCGGCACGTTGACCCGGTCCGGCACCGCGGCGATCCGTTGGGAAGGCGAGGCCCTGGATCCGTCGGAAGCCCGGAAGATCCGCGCCGTGATCGCCCAGTCCAACCACCCGTTGTCCGCCCGGGTCCGTGAATTCCTCGCGGGCCCTTCGGAGCCCGGAGGCGATGGAGTGTCCGGGTTCGTCGAGACGCCGGGCCGGGGCATCGTGGGCGTGATCGAGGGCGTCCTCATCGTCGCGGGGTCGTTGGAGCACCTGCATCACCATGGCGTGGCCCAGGGGCATCCGCCCCGGGAACATTCCGCCCCGCGGGCGGTCGGAAGCCGTGTGCACGTGGCCTTGGACGGGCGGTACCGCGGGTTCTTCGTCGCGGGGCATCCGCTGCGGCCGGAGATCGACACCCTTCTGGAGACGCTGCGTCCCCGCGCCGAGCTGGCGTTGCTCAGCGGTGACCATGCGGGCGAGGAGGAGCGCTTCCGTCCCCTGTTCGGGCCCGCGGCGACCCTGCGGTTCCAACAGAGCCCGGCCCAGAAACTGGAGTTCATCCGCCAGCGTCAGGCCGTTGGGGGGAAGACGGTGCTCATGGTCGGCGATGGCCTGAACGATGCCGGAGCGCTGCAGCAGGCCGATGTCGGGGTCGCCGTTGTGGAGGAGGCCGGAGCGTTCTCGCCGGCCAGCGACCTCATCCTGGCCGCGGGCCGGGTCCGGGACCTGGACCGCGTGCTCGGCTTCGCGGGCGCCTCGGTGGGATGGGTCCATCGTGGTTTCCTCATCTCGGGACTGTACAACGTGATCGGCATCTCGATCGCGGCCTCGGGCCGTTTGTCGCCCTTGGTTTGCGCGATCCTCATGCCCTTGAGCTCGTTCACCGTCGTGGCCTTCTCGGTGCTGGGCATCGAATGGCTTGGGCGTCGCTGGTTCGCCGGCCAGAGGGGAGGGCGGCCGTGAGCGTGCTGATGCTGCTCATCCCCCTGAGCGTCCTGATCGCGGCCTGTTTTCTGGCCGCCTTCTTCTGGGCGGTCCGATCCGGGCAATACGAGGACACCTGCACGCCCGCCATGCGCATCCTCACCGACGACGCTCCCGCCGCCGCCCCGGGGGTTGCAAAACCCGTGGAGGTCTCGGCAAGCCCGGGGGAGCCCTCCGCGAGCCCCCGACCTGAGACTCATGCCGCTCCGGATGCGACGCCCCGGAGGTCCCCGGTGAACCCGGTCTGAGGCTCGGAGACGAGTCCCATCCATTTCCATGAACCAGGACACATTCCGCTACGACAATCGAATCGTCCGCGCATTCGCCATCGCCACCGTCATCTGGGGGTTGGTCGGCTTCTTGGCCGGCCTCTTGATCGCCTGCCAGCTGTTCCTCCCGGAGCTGAACCTCAACCTCCAGTACACGACCTTCGGGCGTCTCCGACCGCTCCATACCAATGCCGTGATCTTCGCCTTCGTGGGCAACGGCCTCTTCATGGGCATCTACTATTCGCTGCAACGGCTCTGCAAGGCGCGGATGTTCAGCGACGCCCTCGGGTGGTTCCACTTCTGGGGATGGCAGTCGATCATCGTGGCGGCGGCGGTCACGCTGCCGCTGGGCCTGACCAGCAGCAAGGAGTACGCGGAGCTGGAGTGGCCCATCGACATCGCCATCGCGGTGGTGTGGGTGGCCTTCACGGTCAACCTGATCGGCACCATCGTGAAGCGCCGTGAGAAGCACATCTACGTCGCCATCTGGTTCTACATCGCCACGGCGGTGACGGTCGCCCTGCTGCACATCGGCAACTCGCTGGCGGTCCCGGCCGGCCTCTTCAAGAGCTACTCGATCTACGCCGGCGTCCAGGATGCCTTGGTGCAGTGGTGGTACGGACACAACGCCGTCGCCTTCTTCCTGACCACTCCCTACCTGGGGCTGATGTACTACTTCCTGCCCAAGGCCGCACAGCGGCCGGTGTTCTCCTACCGTCTGTCCATCATCCACTTCTGGGGCCTGATCTTCATCTACATCTGGGCCGGACCGCACCACCTCCTCTACAGCGCGCTGCCCGATTGGGCCCAGTCGCTGGGCATGGTGTTCTCGGTGATGCTCGTCGCGCCCTCCTGGGGCGGCATGCTGAATGGTCTGCTCACGCTTCGGGGCGCCTGGGACCGGGTGCGTCAGGATCCGATGCTCAAGTTCATGGTCGTGGCGCTGACCGCCTACGGCATGGCCACGCTCGAGGGTCCGCTCCTGTCGATCAAGAGCGTCAACGCCCTCTCGCACTACACCGACTGGACCATCGCCCACGTCCACACGGGGGCCCTCGGGTGGAACGGCTTCTTCACCTTCTCCATGCTGTACTGGCTGTTCCCGCGGTTGTACCGCACGCAGCTCCACTCGGTGACGCTGGCCAACTGGCACTTCTGGGTCGCCCTCCTGGGCATGATGTTCTACGCGGTCCCGATGTACTGGAGCGGGGTGACGCAGGGCCTGATGTGGAAGCAGTTCACACCGGACGGCTTCCTGCAGTACCCGAGCTTCCTGGAGACGGTCCTCCAGCTCTTCCCGATGTACCGCATGCGGGCCATCGGCGGAACCCTCTACATCATCGGCGCCTTCATCATGGCCTACAATCTGTGGAAGACCGCCAAGGCCGGCTCCTTCGAGGAGGAGTCCGAGGTGGCCGTCGCCGCGACGAATCCCTCCGCTTCGGAACGGGTCGAGGCGGGCAAGCCGTCCTCTTGGGGCCACCGTTGGCTCGAGGCCCGGCCGCTCACCATGACGGCGTTGGCTTTCGTGGCGGTGCTCGTGGGAGGCTTGGTGGAGATCGTCCCGATGTACCTGGTGAAGGAGAACGTGCCCACGATCACCGGGGTCCGGCCGTACACGCCGCTGGAGGTGATGGGGCGCGACCTCTACATCCGGGAAGGGTGCGTCGGGTGCCATTCCCAGATGGTCCGCCCGTTCCGTTCCGAGACGGAGCGTTACGGCGAGTACTCCAAGGCCGGTGAGTTCGTCTACGATCACCCGTTCCTCTGGGGTTCCAAGCGCACCGGTCCCGACCTGCATCGCGTGGGCGGCAAGTACCCGGATGCGTGGCACTTCAACCACATGGACAACCCCCGCAGCACCTCCCCGGGCTCGATGATGCCCCGCTACTCCTGGCTTCTGGAGCAGAAGATCGACACGGCCTCTGTCGGCCCTCGCATCGCCGCGCTGCGCTCGGTGGGCGTCCCATACCCGGCGGGGTACGAGGCCCAGGCGTTGGAGGACCTCAAGAAGCAGGCCGCGGGCATCGTCACCAGCCTCAAGACGGCCCGGATCGAGACCCAGCCCGACCGTGAGATCATCGCCCTGATCGCCTACCTGCAACGGCTGGGCACCGACATCAAGGCCTCGAACCCCAGCGGTCCATCCACGGCCTCCCTCCAGCCATGATCAAGAACGTCCTCACCCACACCGGTGGCATCGCCCTGTATGGCATCATCTCGATCTGCCTGTTCTTCGCGGTGTTCGCCGCCGCTGTCCTCTGGACCCTGGCCCAGCGGGCGAGCCACGTGCGCCGCATGGGTGAACTCCCGCTGAACGACGGCGAGATCCGCCCCTTCTCACCCACCGCTTCCAAGAACCATGAATAAGGACCCGAAAGATCCGCTCCTGTTGGACCACGAGGCCGACGGCATCCGCGAACTCGACAACAACCTCCCGCGCTGGTGGGTCTGGCTGTTCGTCCTCTGCACGATCTTCGCCGTCGGTTACATCGTGTACTACCATGTGCTCAAGGCGGGGCCGCTGCAGGCGGCGGAATACCAGGCCGAGGCGACCCGGGGCGATGCCCTCAAGAACGCGGCCCTCGCTCGATTCGAGTCGGATGTGGCCACGTTGAAGCCGCTGTCCGATGCCGTCGCGCTCGAGCAGGGCAAGCAGTCCTTCGTCAATCTCTGCGCACCGTGCCACCGGGCCGACGGCGGCGGATTGGTCGGCCCCAACCTGTGCGACGACGTCTGGATCCACGGCTCCAACTACGTGGACACCGTCAAGGTGATCATCAACGGCGTGACCGAGAAGGGCATGCTCAGTTGGCGCGGGGTGCTCAAGCCGGCCGAGATCCAGGCGGTGGCCAGCTACATCTACACGCTGCGCGGCAGCAATCCGCCGGATCCCAAGCCTCCGGAGGATCCCTCCAAGCCGGCGGTCCCGATGGATTTCGAATGAAGCCACCTGGGGAGTCCTTCGCGGACTCCCGCCCATGAACACTCCCCAAGAGCGGACTCCCGCGGCTCCTGCGACCCCTGAATCCCCGGCATCCGCCCGTCAGGGCAACATGCAGGAGGTGGATTGGCGGGACTTCCGCGACCACATCGCCACGGCCGACAAGGATGGGCGTCGTCGCTGGCTCTACCCCAAGGCCCCCTCGGGAGTCTGGCATCGGCGTCGAGCCTGGTTCGCCTCCTTCCTGATCCTCCTCATGTTCGCCGGCCCCTGGATCCGCATCCAGGGCAACCCGCTCCTGCTGTTCAACCTGGTGGAGCGCCGCTTCTCGATCCTGGGCCAGATCTTCTGGCCGCAGGACTCGGTGGTGTTCGCCGTGGCCATGCTGGTGTTCATCAGCGGCATCGTGGTGTTCACCGTTGCATTCGGGCGTTTGTGGTGCGGGTGGGCCTGCCCGCAGACAGTCATGATGGAGATGGTGTTCCGGAAGGTGGAATACCTCATCGACGGGGACTCGGCCGCGCAACGGGCGCTGGCCGCGGCACCCTGGACGCCAGCCAAGATCGCCCGGCGTCTCTTCAAGCATGCGGTGTTCTTCGGTCTTTCGTTCGTCGTGGGGAACACCCTGCTCGCCTACATCATCGGCAGCGAGCAGCTCTTGGCCATCCAGTTCGATGATCCCCGGAAGCACTGGGTGGGTTTGACCGCCATGACCCTGTTCTCGCTGCTCTTCTACGCGATCTTCGCCCGATTCCGCGAGCAGGCCTGCACGTTCATCTGTCCTTACGGCCGGTTCCAGTCGGCGTTGCTCGACGAGAATTCGATGGTCGTGGCCTACGATCGCCGTCGTGGGGAGAAGCGCGCACCCCTGCATCGGGATCAGGGTCATGACGCCCGCAAATCCTCCGGCCTCGGAGACTGCGTGGATTGCCGCCAATGCGTCGCCGTGTGTCCGACGGGCATCGACATCCGGGACGGCACCCAGATGGAATGCGTCAATTGCACGGCCTGCATCGATGCCTGCGACTCCATCATGCACAAGGTGGGGAGCCCGACCGGGTTGATCCGCTTCGCCTCGCAGAACAACCTGGAACGGGGGGAACCCCAGCGCTTCACACGGCGCATGGGGATGTACTCGGCCGTCCTGGCGGCGCTCATCGGAGTGTTCCTGTGGCTGGTGCTCTCCAGGGCGCCCGTGGAGACGACGTTCCTTCGCGTCTCGGGCAGCCTGTACCAGAGCCTTCCCGACGGACGCATCCGGAACCTGTTCTCGGTGAAGATGATCAACAAGTCCCATGAGCCGCTGCCGGTCGAGATGCGCCTGGAAAACCTCCCGGGTTCCGTTCGTCTCATGGGCGCGACGAATCCGGTGGTCGGGGTCGGGCAATACCTGCAGACCTCGGCCCTGGTCGACCTCGATCCGGCCCAGTTGACCGGAACGACCACCGAATTGGAGTTGGGCGTCTACTCGAACGGCCGGTTGCTCGAACGCGTGACCACCCACTTCTCCGGTCCCAGAAGTCCCTCCACGAAATCCATCCCATGAACACCGCCTCCCAGAGGGTCGAACCCTGGCCCATCGCCATCGCCTGCTTCTTCGCCGTGCTGATCACCGCACTGGCCACCTGGGCGGTGGTCGCTCAGCGCAACCGCGAGGAATTGGTGAGCGCCGACTACTACGAACAGGAGATGGCGTATCAGCAGCAGATCGAGCGCCTCAGGCGCTCCGCCGATACGGGCGTCACCATCGGGTATGTGGCCGGCGGGCGGGGCGGGGTGATCCGCATCGCCTGGCCTGCGGCCTCCCACCCGTCCGAGGCGCAGGGCCGGGTGCGCCTCTACCGTCCGTCCGAGGCCGCTCTCGATCGGGAGTTCGCCGTGTCGGTCGGCGCGGATGGCCACCAGGACATCGACGCCGGAATCCTGAAGCCGGGACTCTGGAAAGTCCGTGTCCATTGGGGGCCCGAGGACTCGGGGTACTACGCGGAGGGAACCGTGGTGGTTCCCCCCACGGTCGCCCTGGTCCCGGCGCGTTGAGGGATCGGTCAACCATGGAATACCTCTCGGCACTGGTCCTCGGATTGGGTGGCAGCCTGCACTGCGGAGGGATGTGCGGCCCGCTGATGATGGCCCTCCTCTCGGGCACCGATCCCGCCGACCGCGTCCGATCGCGGGTCGCCTATCATGCCGGTCGTTTCACGACCTACGCCTTGATCGGGCTGGTCTTCGGCCTGCTGGGGCGCGGGTTCCACGTGGCCGGGTGGCAGCGGGCCGTCTCGGTGGTGGCCGGGGTCTTGTTGCTCGTCGGAGGTGCCGTCGCTTCGCGCCTGTCGCTCGATGCCTGGCTCGTCCGATCGGTGGGCTCGGTGAAAGCCCTGTTCCGGATGGGGCTGGGTCGCAAGACCCCGGCATCCCTGGTGTTCCTGGGCATGATCAACGGCTTCCTTCCCTGTGGACTGGTCTATGCCGCGGGAGTCGCGGCCGCGGCCTCCGGGAGCCCGCTGTCCGGGGCCTTGTCGATGGCGGTGTTCGGCCTGGGCACCTTGCCGCTCCTGTTGGCGGTCGATCGTCTGGGGCAGCGTCTCGGAGCCCCCGCGCGCGCCCGTCTTCAACGCGTCGTGCCCTGGGTGGTCGCCGGGGTGGGTTTCCTCCTGATCATCCGGGGCATGGGGCTGGGCATCCCGTACCTCAGCCCCTCGTCCGGAGGAGCCTGTCCCCACTGCGAGGCCTGAACCGCAGGCGGGTCGGGATCGCCGGCTCGGCCCCGGTGCCCGGGATCCCGCAAATCCGATTGGACCACCCTCGGGACCCGGGGCACTGTGTCGGGGTTGTGAACACCCCAGCCTCTTTCCCGTCCTCGGTCTGCGCCGGGTTCCGAAGCCTGCTCTTCCTCGGGGCGCTTTGGGTGGGTGGGGCCGCCCTCGGAGCGTCATCGACGAACGTCGTGCGCCGGGATCACTGGGCCTGGAAGCCGCCGGTCCGTCCTGCGTTGCCCGCCGTGCGCCGGGTCGACTGGGTCCGGAACCCCATCGACCGATTCATCCTGGCCCGACTCGAGGCCGAGGGGCTGAAGCCCTCGCCGGAGGCGGACCGCGTCACCCTGCTGCGCCGACTCCACCTCGATCTCACCGGACTCCCTCCGACGCCGGCCGAGGTGGATCGGTTCCTCGCCGACAAATCCCCGGATGCATGGGATCGAGCGGTGTCCGGACTGCTGGCTTCGCCGCATCACGGCGAACGCTGGGGTCGGCACTGGCTGGATGCGGCCCGCTACGCCGATTCGGACGGGTTCGAGAAGGACAAGCCCCGCTTCGTCTGGGCCTACCGGGACTGGGTGGTCGACGCGCTCAACCGGGACCTGCCCTACGACCGCTTCCTGGTCGAGCAGATCGCCGGCGACCTGCTGCCCCAGGCCACCGAATCCCAGCGCGTGGCGACCGGGTTCCTGCGCAACGCGATGCTCAACGAGGAGGGCGGTGCGGACCCCGAGCAGTTCCGCATCGACGGCCTGATCGACCGCATGGACTGCATCGGCAAGGCGGTGCTGGGCATCACCATCCAGTGCGCCCAGTGCCACGATCACAAGTACGACCCCATGTCGCAGGAGGAGTACTACCGGCTCTTCGCCTTCCTGAACAACGACCATGAATCGTCGATGGTCGCCTACAGCCCTTCCGAGCAACGCCTGCGGGACCAGTTGGCCCGGCAGATCCGCGAGGAGGAGGAGAAGCTCCGCCACACCACGCCCGACTGGGAGTCCCGCATGGCCGCCTGGGAGGCCTCGGTGCGTGGGGATCAGCCCGAGTGGTCGGTCGTGCGCTGCGAGCATGTCGGCGACAACGGCGAGCGCTTCTACCAGTACGAAGACGGATCCATCCGCGCCGCCAGTTACGCGCCCACCCAGTGGGCCGCCCATTTCCGCGGCACCAACGACCTGACTTCCATCGCGGCGTTCCGCCTGGAGCAGCTCACCGACCCCAACCTGCCGTGCCAGGGACCCGGCCGATCGATCCGTGGCATGGCTGCCCTCAGCGAGTTCAAGGTCACGGCCGTCGACCGGGAGAATCCGACCAACAAGGTCTCGGTGAAGTTCGTCCGGGCGAGCGCGGATTTCGCCAACGACGAGAAACCGTTGGAAGCCGAGTTCGACGACCGCTCCGGGAACAAACGGACCTACGGTCCGGTGGCCCACGCCATCGACGGCAAAATGGACACGGCCTGGGGTATCGATGCCGGCCCGGGCCGGCGCAACCAGTCCCGCAAGGCGGTCTTCGTGGCCGAGAAGCCGGTGTCGTTTCCCAAGGGAGCCATCCTGGAGTTCGAGCTCCACCAGGAGCACGGTGGCTGGAACTCCGACGATCTCCAGACCCACAACCTGGGCCGCTTCCGACTCTCGGTCACCGCCGCGACGAACGCCGTGGCCGACCCGCTGCCCGCCGCGGTGCGTGAGATTCTGACGAAGGTCCCGGCCGAGCGCCGCTCCCCCGCCCAGACGGCGGCCGTCTTCTCGTACTGGCGCACGACGCAGGCCGGCTTCGCCGAGGCCAATGCCCGGATCGAGTCCCTGTGGCGACAGTGGCCCGAGGGTTCGCCCGCGCTGGTGTTCGCGGCCCGTCGCGGGGAGGGGCCTGGCGAAGCCCGCATGCCGACCCGGCTCTTCCGCCGCGGCGACTGGCTCAAGCCGGACCGCGAGGTGAGCCACGGCACTCCGGCCTTCCTCCACCCGCTGCCGCCGGGGGCCGACGATTCCCGCCTGACCCTGGCCCGTTGGCTCACCGATCCCCGTTCGCCGACGACCGCGCGCGTGGCGGTCAACCGGCTTTGGCAGCAGTACTTCGGGGTGGGGTTGGTCGAGACCGTCGAAGACCTCGGGACGCAGTCGCCGCCGGCCTCGCACCGCGAACTCCTCGACTGGCTCGCGGTCGAGTTCATGCAGCCATCCCGGCCCGGCGTGGCCCCTTGGTCGCTCAGGCACCTGCATCGGCTCATCACCGGTTCGGCCGCCTACCGTCAGTCCAGTCGCATGGACGCATCGTCGAAGGAGCGAGACCCCGAGAACCGTCTCCTGGCACGAGGGCCCCGGTTCCGGGTCGAGGGCGAGATCGTCCGGGACATCGCGCTCTCGGTGTCCGGGCTGCTCAATCCCGCCGTGGGCGGACGGGCCGTCTATCCGCCGGCCCCGGAGTTCCTGTTCCAGCCGCCGGCCAGCTACGGCCCCAAGACCTGGATCGAGGAGAAAGGCCCCGAACGGTACCGGCGTTCCCTGTACACCTTCCGCTTCCGCAGCATCCCGTATCCGGTGTTGCAGGCGTTCGACACCCCCAACGGCGACGCCTCGTGTGTCCGCCGACTCCGATCCAACACGCCGCTTCAGGCGCTGACTTCGCTCAACGAGACCCAGTTCGTCGAAGCCGCCCGGGCGCTGGCCCGCAGAGCCGTGCGGGAAGGCGGTGACACCGATGACCAGAGGATCACCTTCGCTTTCCGGCAAGTCCTCGGCAGACGACCCCGGCCCGAGGAGGTGAAGGTCCTCCTGCGCCTCCTGCAGCAGCAGCGCTCGAGGATCGCCGAGGGATGGTTGAACGCCTCGGAAATCGCCACCGGACGGTCGGAGCCCGTGGCGGATCTTCCGTCCGGGGTGACCCCCGCGACCCTCGCCGCCCATGCCGCCGTGGCCCGCGCCCTCTTGAACCTCGACGAGACCCTCACCAAGGAGTGAATCCCATGAACCGCATCTCCCTGCTTCAGCACGCCCTTGCCGAGCATCGGTCGCACCTCACCCGCCGTTGGTTTTTCCGGGACTGCGGGGTCGGCTTGGGCATGGCCGCCCTGCATGCGCTCCTGGGGGACGCCGCCCAGGCGGCTCCCGCCCGTGCGGGCCTGTCCGTCGCCGGCCCACTGGCCGCGAAGCCTTCCCCGTTCCCGGCCAAGGCCAAGCGGGTCATCTACCTCTTCCAGGCCGGGGCCCCCAGCCACCTGGAGCTCTTCGACCACAAGCCGGAGTTGGCCAAGTGGAGCGGCAAGCTGCCGCCGGCCGACCTGCTCAAGGGGTATCGGGCCGCCTTCATCAGCCCGAATTCCAAATTGCTGGGACCCAAGTTCCAGTTCGCTCGCCACGGTCGGTCGGGGCAGGAGATCTCGGAGCTCATGCCGCACCTGGCCCGCGTCGCCGACGACATCGCCATTGTGAAGTCCATGCACACCGACGCCTTCAACCACGCGCCGGCGCAGATCTTCATGAACACCGGGTCCCAGCAGTTCGGTCGACCGAGCCTGGGGGCCTGGACGACCTACGGCCTGGGTTGCGAAAGCAGCAACCTGCCGGCCTATGTGGTGTTCTCCACCGGCAGCAAGGGCACGAGCGGCGGGGCCTCCAACTGGGGAGCGGGTTTCCTGCCGACCGTCCACAATGGCGTGCTCTTCCGCAGCGGTGGCGACCCGGTGCTTTATCTCTCGAATCCCAAGGGGGTGGATGACACCTCCCAGCGCCAGACGCTCGACGCCATCCAGGAACTCAATCGCCAGCGCCTGGGCCGAGTGGGGGATCCCGAGATCGCCACCCGGATCAATTCCTTCGAGATGGCCTACCGGATGCAGTCGAGCGCGCCCGAGCTCATGGACATCCGCAGCGAGCCCCAGCACATCCTCGACCTCTACGGGGCCACGCCCGGCAAGACCACCTACGCCACGGCCTGCCTCCTGGCGCGCCGACTGGTGGAGCGGGGCACCCGGTTCGTCCAGATCTTCCACGAAGCGTGGGACCAGCACGGCAACCTCGCCGGAGACCTGAGGCGCAACTGCGCCGACACCGACCGGGCCAACGCCGCCCTGATCCAGGACCTGAAGGCCCGCGGTCTGCTGGACGACACCCTGGTGATCTGGGGCGGCGAGTTTGGCCGGACACCGATGGTGCAGGGCGGCGACGATGGCCGGGACCACCACCCCAATTGCTTCTCCATGTGGATGGCCGGCGGCGGGGTTCGCCCGGGTATCACGCTCGGCGAGTCCGACGATTTCGGCTTCAATGCGACGGTGGACAAGGTCCACGTCCACGATCTGCATGCCACGATCCTGCGCCTGCTGGGTTTCGACCACGAGAAACTGACCTACCGCTTCCAGGGGCGTGACTTCCGCCTGACCGATGTGTTCGGCGAGGTGGTCCACAAGCTCATCGCCTGAGCGATCGCGCCTGAAACAGGCGCTGGCGCATCGGTCCGAGGTGGTGTAACCCCTCGGGCATCCCCCATGAAGCCGAATCCTGCGCGCGGAGCCTTCACGCTCATCGAGTTGCTGGTGGTCATCGCCATCATCGCCATCCTGGCCGGGATGCTTCTGCCGGCGCTGGCCAAGGCCAAGGTCAAGGCCAACGCCACCCGCTGCGTGGCCAACCAGAAACAGCAGTACCTGGGTTATGCCATGTATTCCTCCGACAACCAGGACCTCATGCCGGCCCATGGTGACTGGGCCACCGTCGGGGGAGAGATCTGGTCCGGCACCGCGGGCGTTCCGCTTCGGGCGGCGGCCCCGGGGAAATCGAAGGTCAGCATCGTCCACGACGGCAACTCCTGGGAGACCAATCGTCCCCTGAATGCCTATGTCCCCGCTCCGGAGGCCTTCCGTTGCCCCTCCGACAAGGGCGACAGCTACTGGGCTGCCGAGTCCAAGAAGGGGTGCTTCATGGCCTGGGGCAACAGCTACCTGGTGATGTGGGCCGTGGATTGGTTCGGGGTGAAACACATCACCGGGAACCTCGCCTCACCCACGGTTGCGGGGGATTCCAAACCCATCAAGAACTCGGAGATCGCCCTGGCCCCGTCCACCAAGATCATGCAGGGCGACTGGCCTTGGCACGGGAGCCGAGACTCCGGCGATGGCCGGGTCAGCGGAGCCACCCGGGATCGCAGCCTTTGGCACAACAATCGCGGCCAGCGTGGGTGGAACATGGCCTATGGCGATGGTCACGTGGCCCTGTTCCGGTTCCCCAAGGATTACGATCCCTCGGACATGAACCAGAAAGTGGACATGAACGGACCGTGGTGGTGATCCCAGGACGGCAGCGGGGCGTTGGAGGCGGCCGACTGAAACGCCGGGCAAAAAACCAGTTCCCAGCCGTAACGCACTTTCCTAGTGTGCTGCCTTCAATCGGTTCTCACGAACCGGCCAGTAACCCACTTAGACTTATGCCATTGACCCACACGCGCGACCTGTTCGCGAAGGCCTTGAAGGGCAAATACGCCCTGGGCGCCTTCAACGTGAACAACATGGAGCTGCTCCAGGCCATCATCGAGGCCTGCGAAGAAGAGAAGGCTCCGGTGATGCTGCAAATCTCCAAGGGCGCCCGCGACTACGCGCATCCGGTGTACCTCAAGGGCCTGATCGACTCCGCGGTCAAGCTGTCCACCATCCCCATCGCGGTCCACCTCGATCACGGTGACAGCTTCGAGCTGTGCAAGCAGTGCATCGATGAGGGCTTCACCAGCGTGATGATCGACGCCTCGCACGATCCGTTCGAGAAGAACGTCGAGATCTGCGCCAAGGTCGTGGAGTACGCCCACAAGCACAACTGCGTGGTCGAGGGCGAACTCGGCATGCTCGTCGGCGCCCAGCACGACGACGGCGAAGAGGGCGGCAGCTACTCCAAGGGCGGGGCCTACACCCACCCGGAAGAGGCCGTCCAGTTCGTCAAGCAGTCCGGTGTCGACTCCCTGGCCGTCGCCATCGGCAACAGCCATGGTGCCTACAAGTTCAAGGGTGAGCAGCACCTCGACCTCGAGCGCCTCAAGGCCATCAAGAAGGCCCTGCTCGACGCCGGCATGGGCGACTACCCGCTGGTGCTGCACGGAGCCTCCTCGGTGCCCAAGGACCTGGCCCAGAAGATCAACAAGTACGGCGGCGACCTCGGCGAAGAGACCGCCGGCGTGTCCGAGGCCGACATCGAGGTGGCCCGCCGTGTGGGTTGCACCAAGGTCAACATCGACACCGACCTGCGTCTGGCCATGACGGCCGCGATCCGCGAGGTGCTCGTGACCAAGCCCAAGGAGTTCGATCCCCGCAAGTATCTCGGACCCGCCCGCAAGGCCGTGAAGGAGCTCGTGCGCCACAAGCTGCGCAACGTGCTCTGCTGCGCCGGCCACGCCTTCGACTGAGACGGTCCCCTCGTGGGGCCAGGGTTTCTTCGAGACCTCGGTCCCTGAAATCGCAACGGCCCTCCGGATCCAACGATCCTGAGGGCCGTTTTCGTCTCCGGCCGATCTCCGGCCGCCGCCTGTGGCTCAGCGCTGCAACGATTCCAGGAAGGCCACCAGATCGCTCAACTGCTGCAGGGTCATGGTCTCGTTGTAGTCGCCCATGCGGGAGAACTTGCCTTGGGTCACCAGGTCGCGCTGGAAGCCGGGTTCGATGCGGTGCGAGGGGTTGATGATCGAGTTGACCAGTTCGATCCGGCTGGGCTTGCGTTGCTCGCCACCCAGGACCACGGGGACCGCCGGCTGGGCGTAGGGGGCCTCGAATTCCTTCTCATGCCCCTTCACCCGATGGCAGCCATGGCACCACATCATGTTGAAGGCCGCCCTTCCGCGATCGGCATTCCCTTCCGGCAGCCGGAGTGTCCAGGTCGATCCGCTGTCCGGGGCCAGCACCGTCGGGCGTGCCCCCGGGGCGCGGATCTGGTCGGCCGACCAGGCCGGCGAGCCCTCGGCATCCCGGAGGACCAGGGAACGTTCACCGCAGCTGATCGCGCGGGCGATCACCACCGAATCGCCTCCCATCTGGACCCGCGATCCTTCGATCGCCACCGGATCCTTCGGCTGGAGCTGCAATTCCTGTCGTTCCAGGAACCAGCGCGGGCCGAGCTGGACGGTGACCTTGTCGGCACCGGACTGGACGATGGCCCGCAACCCGGGTGAGGCGCCTCCGCCCGGCCTGAAGGACTCGAGTCGGACGACCCAGCCCCGGAGAGTGACCAGGGAATTGGTGTCGAATTGCCGGACGTAGGGCGAGGTGGCCGACCAGCCGCCGGTGCCCGGCCAGCGGAAGCGGTCCTGGGCGAGTCCGGTGGCGGATCCGACCATCAGGCCCAGCATGCAGGTCAGGGCGAGGCGGTGGTTGGCGAGTCTGGAGAGGGTGTTCATGACAGAGGCGGAATCGGTTTCCGGGCGGATTGGGCCCGAAGCGACCGGTAGTTCCTGGGGATCCACCGGCTACACCTGGCTTGGCCTTGCCGACGCGTCATTTGTCCCGCGTGTCGGGAAAGCCCCCACTGGACGGCGAAAAAACCTCCTTCGCCCGGCCCGGCAGTTGCGGCATCGTCCCGGGAGCCATGTCCTTGCAGGAACACCGTCAGGCCATCGATGCGTTGGATGCCGACATCGTGCGGCTGCTCAACGAGCGCACCCGCCACGTCCTGGAGATCGGGGCCATCAAGACCCGCCAGGGCCAGGAGATCTATGCGCCGCACCGGGAACGGGCGGTGTTCCAGAAGGTCTTCCGGCACAATCAGGGGCCGATCACCAACGAAGGTCTTCGGGCCATCTACCGCGAGATCATGTCCTGCGCCCTGTCGCTCGAGCGCAGCCTGACCATCGCCTACCTCGGGCCCGAGGCGACCTTCACCCACCAGGCCGCCCTCCGCCGTTTCGGGGCCTCTCTGGCCTATTCGCCGCAGCGGACCATCGCCGACGTGTTCAACGAAGTCTCTCGCCAGCAGGCCGACTACGGTGTCGTGCCGGTGGAGAACTCCACCGAGGGTGTGGTCACCCATACGCTGGACATGTTCGTGGACAGCGACCTGAAGATCGTCTCGCAGATCGTCCTGAAGATCTCCCACTGCCTGGCCGCCAAGGGCCGGCGCGAAGACATCCGCAAGCTCTACGTCCACCCTCAGACGCTGGCCCAGTGCCGCGGATGGATCCAACGCAGCCTGCCGCACGCCGAGGTGGTCGAGACCAGCTCCAATGCCCGTTCGGCGGAACTGGCCGCGAAGGAGAAGCACGCCGCGGCCATCACCGGCGAGCTGGCCGGCGAGCGCTACAAGGTCCCCATCCTCGAGCGCGACATCCAGGACAACTCCGCCAACGCCACCCGTTTCCTGGTGCTGGGTCGCCAGTGTGGCCCCAGCTCCGGGGCCGACCGCACGAGCCTGATGTTCAGCCTGCGTGACGAGGCGGGCGCGCTCCACCGGGCCCTGGCACCGTTCCGTCGCTTCCGCATCAACATGACCAAGATCGAGTCGCGGCCCTCGAAGCGAAAGGCCTGGGAGTACTTCTTCTTCACCGACATCGATGGCCACGCCGAGGACGCCAAGGTCGCCAAGGCCATTGAAATGCTCGGTCATCACTGCAGTTTCGTGAAGATCCTGGGTTCCTATCCGAACGGGGAATAGCGCCTCGGCCCAAGTCCGTCCTTTTGTCCGGGGCCCGATCCGTGGCAATTCGGTGCGGTGGAAACCATGTCCAACGGACTGCCCGTCGCCGGCCAACGGCTGCGCCTGGAGATCACCGACCTCGCCTTCGGCGGAGAAGGGGTCGCCCGGGTCGATGACTTCGTCGTGTTCATCCCGTTCACCGCGCCGGGCGATGTGATCGAGGCGAAGCTCACCGAGGTGAAGAAGACCTTCGGTCGGGCCGAACTGGTGAAGATCCTCACGCCCTCGCCGGAGCGCGTGGAGCCGAAGTGCCCCTACTTCGGGGAATGCGGCGGCTGCCAGTACCAGCACCTCGACTACGCCGCGCAGCTCCGCTGGAAACATCGCCAGATCGGCGAGCTCTTCCGGCGTGTCGGCGGGTTCGATCCCTCGGTCGTCCAGCCGGTGATCCCGTGCCCGAATCCCTACCACTACCGCAACCGGATCCTCGTCCGCAGCCAGTGGAACAAGCCGGCCCAGAAGCTGAACCTGGGCTTCATGCGCACCGACTGCGGCCTGGTGTGCGACATCGAGTCGTGCGCCATCGCCGAGCCGGCCCTCAACGAGGCGATCACGCAATGGCGGCGCAATCCGCCGCCCAAGGGCGGCATCAAGACGGTGCTCCGCATGGAGGCCCCGGGCTGGGAGGTGCCCGAGCACTCCTTCTTCCAGAACAATTTCCTGCTGCTGCCCGAGCTGGTGCGGGTGGTGAAGGAGCGCCTGCGCAGCCACGGGGCCCGGCACCTGGTGGACGCCTATTGCGGCGTGGGATTCTTCAGCATCGAGGTCGCCGATGCCGTGGAGAGTTTCGTGGGTGTCGAACTCGACGCCCCCGCCATCCGGGCGGCCCGCCGCAACCAGGAGTCCCGCGGCATCCGCAACGGTTCCTATGTCGCCGGTGACACCGACCAGGTGCTCCCGAGCCTGCTGGCCAAATGGAATCCGGCCGAGACGGCCGTGCTGCTCGACCCGCCCCGCGTGGGGTGCCGTCCGCCCAGCCTGGAGGTGCTGCGCAAGACCGGCCCGGGCCAGATCCTCTACGTCTCCTGCCACCCCGCCACGCTGGCCCGCGACCTGAAGATCCTCTGCGCCGACGGGCGCTACCGTCTGGAGACGGTGCTGCCGCTCGACATGTTCCCCCAGACCCAGCACGTGGAATGCGTGGCCGACCTGCGCCTGGCCGGACCGCTGACCGCGGAAAGCGTCCTGTCCCCGGGCCCGGTGATCGGCTAGAGCTTGCGGCCATGAGTTCCAAGACGGTGGACGATTTCCTGGACCGCGTGCGTCAGAGCGCCGGCGACGGGACCCTGGTCCGGCTGAACCTCGGCGCGTCGATCCAGCCCGACGGCATCCGCAACGTGTTCATCCGGCCCGTGCGCCTGAAGGACGCCGCGATGCTTTCCTTCGTGTACCGGCACCCCACGCGCGATGTGACGAAGAATTTCGCGCAGGACGAGGCGATCGACCTGTTGCGCGACCTGCTGGGGCAGCAGTTCCTCAACGCCTTCCTGTCGACCACCACCGGCACGGCCCAGCTCACGTTCCGCAAGGGGCGCCCGACCCGGATGCTCCTGGGCAAGCCCGAGGTGACCGAGGCTCCCGACCTGGCCCACGATCGGCCCAAGGAGCGGCCGGTGCCGGGGCACTCGGCCTGGCTCCGCGAATTGGGGGTCACCGCGGTCGACGGCTCCGTCAAGGCGGGGATGGAATCGAAGTTCCGCCAGATCAACCGGTTCGTCGAAGTGCTGCAGCCGTTGCTGGTCGCGGCCCAACTCGACCCGGCGGCCCCGCTGCACCTGGTGGACATGGGCTGCGGCAAGGCCTACCTGACCTTCGCGGCCTACGAGCATCTTTCCAAGACCCGCACTGGAGCGGTCACGGCCACCGGGATCGAGGTGCGCCCGGGCCTGGTCGAGCAGGGGAGGGCCGTGGCCGGGCGATGTGGTTTCGCCCAGCTGAAATTCGAGGCGGGGGACATCGCCTCGACCCGCTTGGGCTCGGCTTCGGTGGTGATGGCCTTGCACGCGTGCGATACCGCGACCGACGAGGCGTTGGCCAAGGGGGTCCAGTCGGGAGCCCCATTGATCTTGGTCTCGCCCTGCTGCCATCGCGAAGTGCGTCCGCAGTTGTCGGTGCCCGAGCCCCTGGCCGGTCCGCTGCGGCACGGCATCTTCCGTGAGCGGCACGCCGAGTTCGCCACCGATGCGTTGCGCGCCCTGCTCCTGGAATGGGCCGGGTACGAGACCCGGGTCTTCGAGTTCATCTCCACCGAGCACACCGGCAAGAACCTGATGATCGCGGCCATCCGCCGCAAAACCCCGGGTGACACCGAGGCGCGTGCCCGGGCCGTCGCCGAGTTCGCCCGATTTCATGGCATCGTCCGGCAGCGCCTGGCCGAGCGGTTGGGCTTCGATCTGGTCCGCGCCTCCGTGCCTGCCCAGGGACAGGGCCCGGTCCAGACCCCGGCCGCGATCCAAGATCCGATCCCGAACCCGACGGCGCCATGACCTGGGACGAGGTGGATTGGGCGTCGCTCGACCGCTTGAGGGCCTTGTTCCTGCGCTCCGAGCCGGTGCGGGAACCCTACTGGCGCAGCCTGTCGGATCTCGCCAGCTACGACTTCACCTACGCCCAGCGCATCGCCTGGAAGTGGGGCGCCGCCTTGTCGGAACTGCTGCGCCTGGGCTGGGCCCCGCCTGCGGGTCCGCTGCTCGACTGGGGCTGCGGCAGCGGCGTGGCTTCGCGCTGCGTGGTCGATGCGTTCGGTCCGGCGAACTTCCCCGAGGTGCGACTGCATGATCGGTCCGCCTTGGCCATGCAATTCGCCTCGGGTAGGGCACGGAACCGGTTCCCGGGTCTCCGGGCCGAACCCGACCCTTCGGGCCAGGGCACCTGCACCACGCTGGTGATCAGCCATGTGCTCAACGAGTTGCACCGCGACGACTTGCCGCGATTGATGGAGGCCGTGCGGGCGGCCCAATGTGTGTTGTGGCTCGAGCCCGGCACCCATGCCTGCAGTCGTGGACTCATCACCCTGCGGGAGCAGTTGCGCGCGGAGTTCCATATCGTCGCCCCGTGTCCGCACCGTCAGGCCTGCGGGCTCCAGGTGACCGGCAGGGAATCCGACTGGTGCCATTTCTTCGCCAAGGCCCCGACCGAGGCCTTCACCGACGGGGAGTGGGTCCAGTTCGGGCGTCGTGCCGGCATCGACCTGCGCAGCCTGCCCTACAGCTGGCTGGTGCTCGACCGTCGCCCGGTGACCGAATGGGCCCCGGACCGGGCCCGGGTCATCGGCCTCCCTCAGCCCTTCAAGCCCTACACCCGTCTCGATGCCTGCCACAGCGGCGGCCCCGGGGTGGCCGGCCTCGTGGAGCGCCTGGAACTGCTCAAGCGTTCAGATCCGGAGGCCCACCGCCGTCTCAAGGAATCGCCGCCACCGCCCGAGATCCGGATTCCCGGTTGAAGCTGCAGCCGGGACCGGCCGATACCCCGAGTGGCGTCGCCGGGCTTCCGCTGCTATGGGTGATCGGCAACGCTGTCGTCCGCCATGCAAACCCCGCAAACCACCGCCCCCCGGAAACCGCACGCCTGGCAATTCTTCCGCGCCGGGGGGTTCGATCAGGTCAAACTCCAGACGGGTGCCGACCTGATGAACCTGGACCAGTTGGACCAGAAGCTCTGGGTCGCCCTGGCTTGTCCGACCACGGGCATCGAGTTCGATCCCAAGACCGCCGCCCTCATCGACTCCGACGGAGACGGGCGCATCCGTGCTCAGGAACTCATCGCCGCCCTCCGCTGGGCCGGTTCGATGCTGAAGAACGCCGATGATCTCGTGAAGGGGCGCGACGGGCTCGCCCTCGGTGCGATCAACGACAGCGTTCCCGAGGGACGGCGGATCCTCGGTTCGGCCCGCGTGATCCTGCGTCAATTGGGCAAGGCCGAGGCCGACATCATCACCGTCGCCGATGCCGCCGCGGCGACCCAGAGCTTCGCCAATACCGTCTTCAATGGCGACGGGGTGATCATCCCGGAATCGGCCGAGGATGCGGCGGTCCAGCAGGTCGTCCGCGAGGCGATCGCGGCGGTCGGCTCGGTGATGGACCGGAGCGGCAAGCCGGGCATCGACACGGTGAAGCTCGAGGAGTTCTTCGCCGAGTTGACCCGGTTCGACGCCTGGGTGGGTGCCTCCGAATCCGAGGCGGGGAAGGTCCTTCCGATCGGGCCCGCCACAGCTGCGGCCGCCGCCGCGATGCAGGCGGTGAAGGCCAAGATCGACGACTATTTCGGACGCTGTCGCCTGGCCGCCTTCGAGGCCCGGTTGTCGCCGCTGCTCAACCGCACCGAGGACGAGTACAAAGGACTCCTGACCAAGGACCTGAGCCTGTCGGCGCAGGAGGTGTCCGGGTTCCCCGTGTCCCGGATCGTCCCGGGCCAAGCCCTGTCGCTGGTTTCGGGTCTCAATCCCGCCCATGCCCAGGCGATCGCAACCTTCCGAGCGGCCACGGTCGAGCCGCTGCTGGGCTCGCGCGAGGTGCTCGGCGAGGAGGATTGGGTGGCGCTGCAGGCGCGACTGGCTCCCTACGCCGCGTGGATGGCCGCCAAGGCTGGTTCGCGCGTCGAGGCGCTGGGCATCGCCCGGGTCCGGGAGATTCTCCGGGGGCCGGCCAAGGCCATGATCACCGCCCTCATCGCCCGGGATCGCGAACTGGAGGCGGAGGCCTCTGGAGTGGCGTCGGTCGAGAAGCTGGTTCGCTTCCACCGCGACCTGATCCTCTTGGCCAACAACTTCGTCAATTTCCGCGACCTCTACGACGGCGGGTCGCCGGCGATCTTCCAGGCCGGCACGCTGTACCTCGACCAGAGGTCCTGCAATCTGTGCATCACGGTGGTCGATCCGGCCAAGCACGCGGTGATGGCCAGCCTGGCGGGGGCTTATCTCGCCTACGTGGATTGCGCGCGGAAGGCGACCGGCCAGAAACTGACCGTGGTGGCCATCTTCTCGCAGGGCGATGACGAGAACCTGATGGTGGGTCGCAATGGCGTCTTCTACGACCGCAAGGGGCTCGATTACGACGCCACCATCACCAAGATCGTGGCCAACCCCATCAGCCTCCGTCAGGCCTTCTGGCAACCCTACAAGCGCTTCGTCCGCTGGGTGGAGGAGCAGATCGCCAAGCGGGCCGCCGAGGCCGATGCGGCCGCCAGCCAGAAGCTCGCGGCCGCCGCGACGGCGGTCGTGAGCAAGGGCGCGACCCCGGCAGCGGCACCCGCGGCCAATGCTCCCCAGAAGGTCGATGTCGGCACGGTGGCGGCCTTGGGCGTGGCGTTCGGGGCCATCGGGGGCTTCTTCACGGCCGTGGCCACCCTGGGCAAGGACCTCTGGGCCCAAGGGGCCTTCGCCATGGTCGGAGCCATCCTGGGTGTCATGGCGCTGATCTCGGGGCCGTCGCTGGTGATGACCTACATCAAGCTCCGCAAGCGCAACCTCGGTCCCATCCTCGATGCCAACGGCTGGGCCGTGAACGCCAAGGCCCGCATCAATGTGCCCTTCGGCACCCGCCTGACGGCCATCGCGGAGTTGCCCCCCGGTTCCACCCGCGACCTGGTCGATCCCTTCGAGGAGACCCGCCGCCCATGGAAGTTCTACCTGGCGCTGGTCGTGGTGGCCCTCCTCGGTTGGCGTTGGAGCAGTGGCAAGCTGGACGGCGATCTTCCCGAACGATTGAAATACTCCCACCACTTCCCCAAGAAGGATGCCGGAGCCAAGGCCGACCCGGCTAAGTCCGAGACGAACTCGGTGCCGAAGGCGGCCACTGCGCCCTGAGTCCCTGTGCTCCTGCTGGCGGGGCTTCTGTGAAGTCCGCCCCGAAATGAAAACGCCGACCCGTGGGTGACACGGAGTCGGCGTGGTCGTTGGGCGTTCGGGAGGGAACGACCCCGGGACTTCAGTAAACGCCCTCGACGATGGTCTTCTCCATCGCACCGAACGGACGCACATCGCCCACGCCGTCCCAGGCGTAGGGCGGGCGCGGGGCGCGGCGGATGGCCTCGTCGCGCTCAAGGAAGCGGGGCATGAAGAACTCGCGGGTCAGGGTGGTGAGTTCCACACGACCGAATTCGCCGTAGTTCACGAGTTCCTGGGTCGCGTTGGGCTTCACCACGCGCAGGACCGCCCGGGGCTGCGGCGCGTAGTAGGTCACGCTGAAGTTGTCCTCCGGCTGGAGCGGCACGCTGGCGGCCAGGCCCATCAGGGTGTTGCCGTAGGTGGGGTAGAACCCGATGCGGCCCTCGAGCAGTTCCTCGACGATGAAGCGCACCTCCTGGGGCTTCATCGAAGTGCCGCCGCAGAACACGCCGCGGATGCCGGCCTCCCACAGGTTGACCTGCTCGGCCAGGGCCTCGAGCAGCTTGGGCGTGGTGAACAGACCACTGACCTTGCGGTGCTTGAGGATGGTGGCGGCCTGGTCGACCACGTGGGCCATGTACTGCTTGGCCACGTCATACTGCTTGTTCGACAGCAGCTTCTTCACGAAGCGCGGGTCGAGGTCGATGAAGTAGCAGGAGCTGCCGCGGACGTTGGCCAGGTGCTCGATCGCCAAGCGCAGCCGGCGCGGACCGGTCGGGCCCATCATCAGCCAGGCGCCGCCGCGCGGGAAGTGGGCGTCGTCGATCTTGTCGCTGAACTCCGAGTAATCGACCTTGTAGTCGTTCCAGCCGATGCGCTGCTTGGGCATGCCCGTGGTGCCGCCGGTCTCGAAGATGTTGAAGGGCTTGCCCTTGAACTCGGCCGGGACCCAGACCTCAGGCTGCAGGTCGCGCAGCGACTCGTCCTGGAAGTGCGGGAACTTCAGCATGTCCTCGAAGCTGCGGATCTCCTTGCGGGGATCCCAGTTCTTGCGGGCCCAATCCAGCCAGAACGGGCAACCCGTGGCGGGATTGAAATGCCACTCGATGATCTCCAGCAGGTGCTGGTCGAGTTGGCTCTTGGCGGCGGCGACGGCTTCCGGAGCGACGGTAGGGATGGGCATAGATACCTCGGTTGACCGGAGGATAATACGTATCCGTACTTTTTAAACCCGGAAAGTGATTGGCCCGGTCCGACGGATCCATGGCGGCAGGCGAGGGGTGCCTTGCCTGGTTTTTCCCGCGTTGCAATCCGACTCCAGCCCCGCAAAGACTGCGCTTCCTCCCATGTCGCATCCAGCCTCGCTTCCGCCTCGGGTTCCCCTGATCGCCGCTCCGGTGACTCCTTTCGCTCCCGATGGAAGCCTGTCCCTGCCCCCGGTCGAAGCTTTGGCCGAGCGGTTGGTTCGACAGGGAGTGGACGGTGTCTTCGTGAACGGCACCACCGGGGAAAGCCATTCCCTGGATGCGGGCGAACGCCGGCAATTGGCCGAACGATGGGTGGCCGTTCTTCGGGGCACCTCGCTGCGATGCATCATCCATGTCGGCTCCAACTGCCTACGGGAGGCCCGGGATCTGGCGGTTCATGCCCAGCAGATCGGGGCCACGGGCATCGCCGCACTGGCTCCGAGCTATTTCAAGCCCGCCGATGTCGAAGCCTGGGTCGAGTCCAGCGCCTTCATCGCCTCCGGGGCTCCCGGGTTGCCGTTCCATGCCTATGACTTGCCGGCCATGACCGGGGTCCATCTCGCTTCGGATCGATTCCTGACCCAGGCCTCGCGGCGGATCCCGACGATGGCCGGCCTCAAGTTCAGCAATCCCGACCTGGCTCTGCTCCAGCGCTGTGTCGAAGCCTTGGGGCAGGGGCAGGAATTGCTGTACGGTTGCGATGAACTGCTGTTGCCGGCCGTCGTGATGGGAGCCACCGGCGCCGTCGGTTCGACCTACAATCTGGCGGCCCCGCTGTACCGCGCGATGCAGGTTGCTGCCGCGAGCGGGGACTGGCATGCGGCCCGTCGGGCGCAATTGCGATCGATCCGCATGATCGAGATCCTGGGTCGCCATGGTTATCTGGCTTCGCTCAAGGCGGTGCTGGCCCATCAGGGGATCCCCGTCGGGCCGGTCCGCCTTCCGCTGTGCCGGTTGGATGGGGAGAAATCCCGCGAGTTGATGGCCGCCTGGGAAGCCTGGTCTTCGGGGGGGACAGACTTTGTGCCGGCAAAGTCTTGATTCCCAACTGCTGCAGGTTCAGCCTTGCCCCCAGATCAGCAAGATTGGGCCAGACTTGACGGGTGGTTTCCGCGGAATTCCCGGTTGACTTCCCAGGGTCGGTTCCTAACCTCCGGAAGAAACAAAATCTAACCTCTCACACGCGATACCATGAAAATGATCGGGATCTCTCCCCGCTTCGCCAGCCTCTGCGCGATCACCGCGATCTTGGCGGGTTCCTCCCTCTCTGCCGCCGAAACCGGCAAGGCTGAACTGACCGGGGTCAAGGGTAGTGTCAAGGTCGACGGTCAAGCCGCGTTCGTGGGTGAGGCGGTCAAGCCCGGCCAGAAGATCGAGACCGGCGCCGGAGCCCAGGCCAATCTGTATCTCGGTGACAACGGCCCGACGGTCGTCGTCCTCCCGGATTCCTCCGTCTCTTTCGATGAACTGACGGTCGACAAGTCCGGAGCCGAGCCGGTCGTCACCACCAAGATCAACCTCAAGGTCGGGACGGTGGCGGGCTACGTCAAGAAGACCTCTTCCCAGTCCTCGTACATCGTCAAGGGCCCGACGGTCACGGCCGTGATCCGCACGTCCGAGTACCAGATCACCGACAATGGCACCGTGGCCGTCTGGTCCGGTTGCGTGACGGTGTCCTACCGTGGTGCTTCCTACGAGGTCTGCGGCGGTCAGATGTTCGACCCGGCTGCTGCCTCCGTGGTGGCCAACACGCTGCCCCTGCCGGCCGGAATGCCCTCCTCGATCCAGCAGTCGGCGAATGTCAAGGTGGCCCCGGTTGTTCCGACCCGCCCTGAGCCTGTCGCCTCGCCGGTCACCACCGGCAATGGTGGTGGCAACTAAGTTGTTCAACAGGCCGATTTCCAACGACCTGCTCAAAACCCGGGGATTTCCCCGGGTTTTTTGTTTTCGTCCGACAGTCATGTCTCCTCGGGTACTCTGTCCCTTGGATGCAGCCTGTCCCCTTGGATGCAGCCTGTCCCTTGGATGCAGCCTGTCCCTTGGATGTAGCCTGTCCCCTTGGGGGAATCCGGTGAAACCGGAGGATGCGGGGTTGAAACTCG
>CAYLTF010000010.1:36712-52354 GCA_964386625.1 uncultured Akkermansia sp.
GGTGAAACCGGAGGATGCGGGGTTGAAACTCGGCGGTCTCCCGACACAATACTCTCATGCTTCCCAACCGTGTGGTGTCCTATTCGATCCGGGGAATCCTGGCGCTGGCGACAGCGTCCGCCCTCTCTGCGTTGGCGGAAGACCTGACATTCAATCGGGACATCCGCCCGATCCTGTCGGACAATTGTTTCTCGTGCCACGGCTTCGACGCCAAGAAACGCAAGGCGGGCTTGCGCTTGGACACCCCGGAAGGAGCGTTCACCCCCAACAAAGAGGGCCGGGTGGCCATCCGCCCAGGGGACCTGAAATCCAGCGAGTTGTGGAAGCGCTTGGAGACGCAGGATCCGGATTCGGTCATGCCCCCGCCCGAATCCCACAAAACGCTCGGAACCGCTCAAAAAGAGCTCCTGCGGCGATGGATTGAACAAGGTGCCCCGTACCAGAAGCACTGGGCATTCGAGGCACCCCGCAAAATCCAACCGGCGGTGTCGAAGGAAGCCGCAACCAGTCCGATCGACGCTTTTCTGGCGGAACGCTGGCGAAGGGAAGGGGTGGTCCCGGGAGGGGAAGCCGATCGCGCGACGTTGTTGCGCCGGCTCAGTCTGGACCTCCGCGGGCTTCCTCCGACCCCGGCCGAGGTGGATGCCTTCCTGGCCGACACGCGTCCCGGAGCCTACGAACGCTGGGTCGATCGCCTGATGGACACGCCGCAGTACGGCGAACAGATGGGGCGTCATTGGCTCGATGTGGCCCGATACGCCGACACCCACGGGCTCCATCTCGATAATGAGCGCCAGATCTGGCCTTACCGCGACTGGGTCGTGCGGGCCTTCAACCGCAATCTGCCGTTCGACCAGTTCACCATCGAGCAGTTGGCCGGCGACCTCCTGCCGAATCCTTCGCAAGACCAGTTGGTGGCCACGGGCTTCAACCGCAATAACGTCACCACGGGCGAGGGCGGGGCCATCGATGCCGAGTTCATCTTCCGCTACGCCGTGGAACGCACCGCCACCACGGCGCAGACCTGGATGGGCCTGACGGCCGGTTGCGCCGTGTGCCACGACCACAAATTCGACCCCATTTCCCAGAAAGAATTCTATTCGCTCTACGCGTTCTTCCACAGCGCCGCCGATCCGGCCATGGATGGCAATGCACTGCGCACACCCCCGGTCGTTCCGGTGAAATCCGAGAAAGACACCCAGAAGTTGGCCGAGTTCGAGGCTCGCATCCGCGCGGCGGAGAGGGCGGTCGAGGCGCGGGTGAAGAGCCTTTCCTATGCTGATCCGGCCACCGCCAACCCACCGCCTCAGGCCCGGGATGTCGAGAACGTCTGGCTCGAGGACGGCACCCCGGCTGGGGCCCGCGTGCAGGGCTCGCCCGTCTGGGTGAAATCTTCGGAGGGACCGGTGAGGTTCGGGCAGTCCTCGCTCAAGCAGCGCGGCGACGGCCTGGTCCAGAGCGTCTACGAGGGTCTGTCCCTGGATGTGCCCGCCTCGGCCAAGGTGTTCGCCTGGGTGCGCCTGGACCCGTCCTCGCTCCCGAAGATGCTCATGCTCCAGTTCTTCCAGGGCGACTGGGAGCATCGGGTGGTCTGGGGCGATGTGGACGCCACCGACTGGGGAGCCAAGGGCAAGCCGAGTCGCCAGCATGCCGGTGCCCTGCCCAAGGCCGGGGAATGGGTGCGACTGGAGTTCGACGCCGAGGCCGTGGGGCTGAAGTCAGGTCAGCCGGTCACCGGCATCGCCTACACCCAGAACGGCGGGCTCGTGTATTGGGACCGCGCCGGGATCACCGGCCGCATCGACCCGGCCCGGGATCCCCGCACCTCGTTCTCGGCCTGGATCGCGCAGAACCAGGGCAAGGATGCCAAGGAGATCCCGGAGAATCTCCGGAAGATCCTCAAGGACACGCCGGCTGAACAGCGGACGCCCGAGCAGACAGTCCTTCTGAGGGAGCACTACCTTGCCAAGGTCTGCTCCGAGACCCGCCCGGTCCTTGATCCGCTCAACGCCGCCGTGACCGATTTGCGGCAGCAGCGCGACAAGTTCCAGGAGCAGATCCCGCAGACCTTCATCTGGCGCGACATGGACAAGCCCCGCGAGAGCTTCGTCATGGTCCGCGGCCAATACGACGCCCCGGGTGAGAAGGTCGGTCGCGCCGTCCCTGCGGCCTTCCCGGCGCTCAAGCCTTCCGGCCCCGTCCCCAACCGTCTTGACCTGGCGCGGTGGCTCGTGTCGCCGGAACACCCGTTGACGGCGCGTGTGACCGTGAACCGTTTCTGGCAGCAGTTCTTCGGGGTCGGATTGGTGAAGACCTCCGACGATTTCGGTTCGCAGGGCGAGCCTCCCAGCCACCCTGAGCTGTTGGATTGGTTGGCGGTGACCTTCCAGGAATCGGGTTGGGACGTGAAGGCGCTGGTCCGGGCCATCGTCACCTCGGCGGCCTACCGCCAGTCGGCAGCCGTCCCGCCGGCCCTCCTGCAGCGGGATCCCGAGAACCGGTGGCTTGCCCGCGGTCCGCGTTTCCGCCTCGATGCCGAGCAGCTGCGCGACAACGCCCTCTTCGTCTCGGGTCTCCTGGACGGCACCATCGGTGGCAAGGGTGTCCGCCCGTATCAGCCGCCGAACATCTGGGAGCCGGTGGGCTATAGCGGTTCCAACACCCGCAACTACCGCCAGGATTCCGGATCGGCCCTCTACCGGCGCAGCCTCTACGTGTTCTTCAAACGCACGGCGCCCCCGCCCTTCATGGCCACCTTCGATGCGCCCAACCGCGAGCAGTTCTGCTCGCGGCGCGAGCGCAGCAACACGCCATTGCAGGCGCTGCAACTGCTCAACGACGTGCAGCACTTCGAGGCCGCCCGCGGCCTGGCCACGCGCATGATGACCGAGGGCGGGACCCGTCCCGAGGAGCGCATCGGTTTCGCCTTCAAGACCCTCTTGTCCCGGCCACCGAGCGCCTCCGAAGTCGAGGTCGTCACCGGGGCGTTCGACCGGTTCCTCAAACGCTACCAGGCCGATCCCGAATCGGCCCGCAAGGCCGTTCGTGTCGGTGAATCAGCCCCGCGCGCCGGCTTGCCCGACACGGAACTGGCCGCCTACACCCTGACGGCCAACCTGCTCCTCAACCTCGACGAAACCGTGACCCGCAACTGACCATGAATCCCCTGTTCGAATTCCATCTGAACCAGACCCGGCGTCAGTTCTTCGGCAACACGGGCATCCGCCTGGGTGGCCTCGCGCTGGCCGCGCTGGGGGCGGGCAAGCTCAACGCCGCCGCGGGCACCCCGCCGGTGGCGAGGGTCCATCCGCCGCTCCCGGGCTTCCCGCATTTCGCGCCCAAGGCCAAGCGCCTGATCTACCTGCACATGAACGGCGCCCCGTCCCAGCTCGATCTCTGGGACCACAAGCCGAAGCTGCAGGAGTATTTCGACAAGGACCTGCCCGACTCGGTCCGCAATGGCCAACGCATCACCACCATGACCTCGGGCCAGGCCCGGTTTCCGGTGGCGCCGACGATGTTCAAGTTCCATCAGGCCGGACAGAGCGGTCGCTGGATCAGCGAACTCCTGCCCCACACGGCCCGTGTGGTCGATGAGTTGGCGGTGCTCAAGTCGGTCCAGACCAACGCCATCAACCACGACCCGGCCTGCACCTTCGTGATGACCGGCAGCGAGGTGCCGGGCAAGGCGAGCCTGGGTTCCTGGCTGGCCTACGGCCTCGGCAGCGAGAACAACGAGTTGCCCGCCTTCGTGGTGCTCACACCCAACTGGTCGTCCAAGGCCGATGCGCAGGCCCTCTTCACTCGCATGTGGAGCAGCGGCTTCCTCCCGACCCGCTACACTGGCGTGGCGTTGCGGTCCATCGGCGACCCCGTGCTGTACATCGACAACCCGCCGGGCGTCAGCCGCGAGGACCGGCGCGGGATGCTCGACGCGCTCAACCGGCTCAATGCCCGGACCCACGAGCGCTGGGGCGACCCCGAGACGCTCACCCGCATCGCGCAATACGAGATGGCCTTCCGCATGCAGAGCAGCGTGCCCGACCTGGTGGACTTCTCCGGCGAATCGAAGGCCACCATCGACCTGTACGGCGACGACGTGAAGAAGCCCGGGACCTTCGCCGCCAGCACGCTGCTGGCCCGGCGACTGGTGGAGCGCGGGGTGCGCTGCGTGCAGATCCTGCACCGGGGCTGGGACCAGCACGGCAACCTGCCGTCCGAGATCCGGGCCCAATGCAAGGACATCGACCAGGCGTCCGCGGCCCTCATCCACGACCTCAAGGCGCGTGGACTCCTTGAGGACACGTTGGTGATCTGGGGCGGCGAATTCGGCCGCACCGTCTACTCGCAGGGGCGGCTCACCCGCACCGACTACGGCCGCGACCACCATCCGCGCAACTTCTGCATGTGGATGGCGGGCGGCGGGATCAAGGGCGGCATCTCGTACGGCGAGACCGACGATTTCAGCTACAACGTGGTCGAGAACCCGGTGCACATCAACGACCTCAACGCGACCATCCTGCACTGCATGGGCGTGGACCATCGCCGGTTCACCTTCAAGAGCCAGGGGCTCGACCAGCGACTGACCGGCGTCGAAGAGTCGCATCCGATCCAGGCCCTGCTGGCCTGAACGGGCACGATGCGGTGGTGGCGCCCGGTCGCGGCTCAGTGCCAGCGGGGCTCCCGGCCCAGCAGGTGTCGCACGAAGAAGTCCATGCGCCGCCGGCTGGCGTAGGGCGTTTCGGCGGCACCGTGGTTGGTCGAGGGCATCACCAGGAGCTCGAAGTCCTTGTCGGCACGCACCAGGGCGGCGCTGACCTGCATCGTGCTGGCCGGGTCCACATTGGTGTCCACCTCGCCCACCACCAGGAGCAGCTTGCCGGTGAGCTTGTGCGCGTCTTCCACGTTGGAGCAGCGGCGGTAGGCGTCGTCGACGGGCCACCCCAGCCACTGCTCGTTCCACCAGATCTTGTCCATGCGGTTGTCATGGCAACCGCAGTCCGCGACGGCCACCTTGTAGAAGTCGCCGTGGTCGAGCAGCCCGCGCAGGGCGTTTTGGCCCCCCGCGCTCCCGCCGTACAGGCCTACCCGGGCCAGGTCCATCCATGGACGTGATTGCGCCGCCGCCCGGATCCACAGCTTGCGGTCTGGGAAGCCTGCGTCCGCCAGGTTCTTCCAGGCCACGTCGTGGAAGGCCTTGGAGCGTTGGCTGGTGCCCATGCCGTCGATCTGGACCACCACGAAGCCCAGCTCCGCCAGCGCGTGCTGTCGGGTCAGGCGGCCGAACTCCTTGGGCACGAAGGCACCCTGCGGACCGGCGTAGATCTCCTCGATCACCGGGAGCTTCGCCATCGGATCCATCCGGGACGGACGGATGACGATGCCGTGGATGTCCGTCGTGCCGTCGCGTCCCTTGGCTGTGAAGCGTTCCGGCACCGACCATCCGGTGGCCAGGAGCCGATCGATGTCGGCCCGCTCCAGTTCCAGGACCTTTCGCCCGTCCTCTGCGCGGCGGAGCTCGGTCACCGGTGGTTGATCGACCCGCGACCAGGTGTCGACGAACCACCGTCGGTCGGGGGAGAACTGCACCTTGTGGGTGCCGTCGCCCTCGGTCAGCACCACGAGCCCGGTGCCGTCGAAGTTCACCCGGGCGAGGTGGAGGTAGTAGGGGTCCTGGCCTGGCCGGATGCCCCCGGCGAGGAACCAGACCTGTTGGCGCTCCGTGTCGACATGCTCCACCGAGCGCACCACCCAGTCGCCCTGGGTCAGGGCGTTCTTCACGGTGCCCGAGGCGATGTCGATGCGCCACAGGTGGCACCACCCGCTGCGCTCGGACATCCACAGCAGTTCGCCCCGATCATGGAGCCAGTGCCGCCAGGTCTTGGCCGTCCAGTCCACCATGGTCTTGGGGGCCTCCTCGACCACCGTGCGGACCGCCCCTGTCCGGTTCACGGCGAGGATCCGGTACACCTGATGGCCCCGCTGGTTGTAGTCCACGTAGAACTCCTTTCCGTCCGGCGACCACTGGACGTCGAGCGCGCCGCTCTCCGTGAAGGGGTTGGGATACAGCGCCTCGTCCACGTCGTGCTGTTGGAATCCATCGACGGCGAAGACCCGCAGGCGCGGGTGGGGCAGGGGATCTCCCGGCTTGAAGTAGTCGTGCGAATGCAGCTTGGGCTGGAGCTGATCCTTCGGCGCGGCCTCGATCCAGGACACCCGGCGGGGTGGCACCTCCCGGACCCGCCGCGCCACGAGATGCGACGAGTCGGGCGACCAGCGCACCTCCGGGTGATAGGCGTCGCCGGCGACCCCGTCCCGGCTCAGGCGCACCGCCTCCCCGCCGGCCCTGGGTCGCAGGAACAGGTTGTGCTCACGCACCTCGACCGTCCATCGGCCATCGGGGGAGTCGTGGGGTCCGGGCTTCGCCGGCGGGGTCGCCTCGGCGGGGGCGTCGGTCGGCTTGGACCCGGCGGAGGGACTCACGAATTCCCCACGACCGTCGCCCTCCTGGGCGGTGAAGACACCCAGGACAGTGCCGTTCCGGTCGGTCCCCAGCCAGACATGCCCGGCGAAGGTGTGCTGACGTCGTTCGGCTCCGGGCCGCAGCCGGCCGTAAGGGCGTCGCGTCCCCTGGTCGTCCAGCCAGTACAGCTCCACGTCGTCGGGGGTCCGGTTCACCAGGACGATCTCGGTCTCCTCGCCGGTGGTTCTGGAGCGCTTGGGGATGCGCTGGGGCGAGGTCGAGGCGAGGCGGGTCTCGGGGGCCGGGTCGGGTTCGAGAGCGAGCCCCGGGACGGAGGTCTTCCAACGCTGGCCGCCGTGGCGGAACCGCAGCACCCGGGCGCCCCCGTCCAGTTCCACGGTCAGGGAATCGAGTTTCAAGCCTTCCGCCGGCACCGGTCGCCCGTCGCTCCCGTTCGCGTTTCCGGCCCGCTGCAGGCGGGCGGCCATCGTGGCGTGATCGAAGAGCGGTTCCCGGGTGCCGTGTTCCGGGTCCACGAACAGGTATTCCAGCCGGTCCGGTCCCGTCGGCACCCTGTACCAGAAACGACCCTGGCCACCGGTGATCCACTGCGGTTGGACGGATGCCCGGAACACGGTGTTCTCCGTGCGTTGGGCCAGCCCGAGGGCGCGTTGAAAATCTTCCCGGGAACCCTGGGCGAAGGCGGTGAGGCAAGACATCGCCACGGCGAGCCATCCGCTGATCCGTGCGGGGGAGCACCGTCGGACGATCGGGAGTTCGGAGGAGTGGATGCGGATCATCGGCCTCACTCTGACATCGCTCCGGGACGGGTCTTGCAGCACCCTCCGACCATGTCCGCCAAAGTCCGCACAGGCGGGGCAGGGAGGGGCTCCGCGGTGACACACCTTCCCGTGAGCCTGTTCGCCGAGATCTTCGAGCACATCCCCGACGCCGCGTTCTTCGTCAAAGACACCGCCGGTCGCTACACCGCGGTGAACCGATCGCTTGCCGAGCGGGTGGGGTTCCAGCACAGCGACGACCTGGTGGGCAAGACGGTGCGTGAAGTGTACCCGGAGGAGTTGGCGACCCGGTTCGCCCGCCAGGACGAGGCGGTCCTCCGGACCGGTCGCCCGATCGTGGAGAAGCTCGAGCTGCATTGGTATCCGCGGCGCAAGACCGGCTGGTGCTTCACCACCAAGTTCGCCATCCGGGACGAGGCCGGCAACATCCTGGGCCTGGTGGGTATTTCCCGGGATCTCCAGGTCCCGGCCGGTGCGGGGCGGATCCCGGCGGGCCTTGCCGCGGCGCTGGATCATCTCGAGGCTCACTACGATGAGGAGCTGAGCCCGACGCTGCTGGCCCAACGGGCGGGGATCCCGCCGGTCCGTTTCGCCCGGCTCATCAAGCGGTTGTTCCGGACCACCCCGAGCCAGTTGATCGCCCACACGCGATTGACGGCGGCATCCCGTCTGCTGGAGGAAAGCCGGAAGCCGGTCGCGGAGATCGCCCATGCCTGCGGATTCTACGATCACAGCGCCTTCACCCGGGCCTTCCGGGCTGCGACGGGCATGACCCCCACCCGATTCCGTCAGAGCCGCCGCGGCGAAGCCTGAGTCCGGCGAAGCCTGGGTCGATTCTCCGATCCGCGAGATCCCCGGGCCGTCCTGGTTCCCGGGAGCAGCCCGATCCGCGCCGGCCGTCAGCGACGCTCGTTGTATTCCGGTGAGGCGTAGCGCGACCGGAGCTCGTCGACCCGTCGGGCCAGGGAACCGGTCGGCCCCGGCCAGGGGATCCAGCGTGTGCCCCAGTCGTCCTCCGCCACCCGGAGCATCGCTTCGTGCCAGGCGATCCTGGGGAGGTCCGGAGGGGTGGGTTGGATGCTCCCCTGGATCAGCAGGCCGAGCTTGTTCCGGCGCTGTGCGGCCCCGGCGATCTTGCGGCCGTCCAGCAGCAGGTCTTCCCGTTCCGCACCCACGAAGCACTGTCCGGGTCCTGCCGGATCACAGCAGGGGGCCAGCCGGGTCTCGAGCCCGCAGCGGGCGAAGGCCCGTTGGAGCCAGGAGTGCGCGCGTCGATAGCTCTCGACCGCCGGCATCGAGTACCAAGGGTGGACGGGCGGGACGACCACCGCGTAGGTCCAGTCCGCCGCGTGGGAGACCAGTCCGCCCCCGGTGGGCCTGCGGATGAGCGGTCGGAGCGGGGTCCAGGCGGCGATGTCCGCGAACCGTTGGAAGTAACCGAAGGTCGCCGCCGGGGTCGACCACGCATAGCTCCGCAACACCGGCCGCCCGAGTTGTCCGCACGCCTCCAGCAGGGCCTCGTCCCAGGCCATGTTGCCCGGAGCGTCTCCCGTTGCGGAATCCAGCCAGAGCCATTCGTCGCTCATCTCGGCGGACAGGGTGCGCCCAGGTGGCCGGGATCGCAAAGGCGCATTGATTCGGGGTGGGTTCTCTGGGAAACAAACAGCCCTGATGATGAATCGACGCTCGATTTCCGCGCTGCTGTCCGTCGCGCTGCTGGCGCTGCTGTCCGGATGCAAGGAGGCGGAGCCCGCATTGGCGGTGCGTTGGCATTCCGTCGGGGCCGACGGCTTGCGCAGCCAGACGGGCGCCTTGGCACTGCGGGCCTTCTTCTCCCACAGCAACGCCCCTGCCTTGACCGAGCGCCTCCGTCCGAAGGCCACCCGAGCGGCGCTGGAATGGCTCTCCGGTTCCGCGCCGACCGATGCTGTGGTGGCGCAGGCCCAGCCCCTGGTCGCCGATCTGTTGGCCCACGAGTCGGCCGGTGAGGTGTGGCGTCGTCCGGATGGCGCCACGGAGGTCTTCCTCGCCGTGCGCATCACCGCGGAGCGGGCCCCGCTGTGGAATGACCGCTATCCGGCTGTGGTGAAGCCCCTGGGCTCCAAGGTGTCCGGAGGCTGGATCAGCGCCGAGAAGGGTTGGCTGTTCGCCGTGCATCCCGCCGATTCCGCCCGGGCCAAGGCGTTCCGCTCCCGCGTCCTTTCGACCCCTTCTCATCCGGCTCGGCTTTTGGAGTTCCAGAAGGCTCCCGGTGCGTGGCCGGGCCTCCAGGCGACCGCCGTGGCCACCAATGGTGCCGTGGCCTGGACGGGAACCCTGACCCAACCCGGTTTGGCTGAACTTTCCCTCCGCGATTGGCAGTACCCGACCAACCTGATCTACGACCCGCTGGTATCCTTGACCGCCATCCGTGGCCTCACGCCGCAGGTGCTGGGGCTTTTGGGCTTGGAGGGGTATCTCCAGGGCCGGGAACCCGGCCAGATGTACCTCTGGGCCCAGGCCGAATCACCCTTCCAAAGTTATGCGGTGGTCCACGTGAACGATTCGGCTCCGGTGCTCGAGGCCGCCAATGCCGAGTTGAGCCGTCGGTATTCCACCAACGCTGAACCCGGCAAGCTCGACGGCCTGGTGATGTACGACGCCCAGAAGCAGATCCTCGGCCTCAGCAGCGCTCCGGGCGTCGTGCCGATGCTCGTCGGGACCGAGAACCACCAGCCTGGTTTCCTCGGGTTCAGCATGTTTCGTCGCCAGCGCTCGGTGCAACCCGTTCCCAAGGAATTGTTGCAGCAACTCCTCCAACCTGGACTGGTGGTTTACGATTGGGAGGTCACTTCCGAGAACTTCGTCCACTGGTGGGCCAACCTGCAGGCGCGAGACCTCTCGCTCGGACTCAATCCGGCCCCGGGAGATGGACTGGCCAATGCCTGGCTGACCGATGGTCTCGGCAAGGTCGACAACACCGTGACCCAGGTTCGGCAGTCGGGTCCTGGCACCTTCACTTGGAGCAGAAAAGCCCCGGCCGGATTGACGGCGCTGGAGTGGGTGGTCTTGGGTCGTTGGCTGGATCCCGCCACGCCACGCAAGCCTCGGGTGGCCCGCGCGGTCCCTCCGGCACCGATGGCTTTGCCCGAGGCGCCGGCCCCCAAGGCTCCGGGCGCTCCGAAGGCCGGGACCGCACCGAAGCCCATCGCCAAACCCTGAACCCGACATGCTGAAACTCGGCGTCAACATCGACCACGTCGCCACCCTCCGTCAGGCCCGATACCGGGGCATGGACCGGGGTGAGCCCGACCCCATCGCCGCGGCCCTCGTGTGTGAACAGGCCGGAGCCCACGGCATCACGGCGCATCTGCGGGAGGATCGCCGGCACATCATCGACCGCGACATCGCGGCCCTGAGGCAGGCGATCCGGACCCGTCTCAACCTTGAGATGGCCAACGCGCCTGAGATCATCGAGATCGCCCTCGCGACCCGCCCCGACATCGTCTGCCTGGTGCCGGAGAAACGGGAGGAGATCTCCACCGAGGGCGGACTCGATGTGCTGGGTCAGGAAGCCTCTCTGCGGGAGACCATCCGTCGGATGAACGGTTCCGGAATCGAGGTCAGCCTGTTCGTGGACCCCGATCCCGCCCAGGTCGAGGCCTCCGCCCGAGTCGGGTCCCAGTTCATCGAACTCCACACGGGCGCCTATGCCGAGGTCTTTCACCGGAAGGCCGAGCGGAACCGTGAACTCGAGCGCCTGGTGGCCGCGGCCGAGCGCGCCCATCAGGTCGGTCTCCGGGTGAATGCGGGTCATGGCCTGAACCGCGAGAACCTGCCTCTGCTGCACGTGGTCCCGCATCTCGAGGAGCTCAACATCGGGCATTCCATCATCAGCAGGGCGGTTTTCGTCGGATTGGACGCCGCGGTGAAGGAGATCCTCCTGGCCATGGTGGGGTACCCAAGCCAAGCCCGTACCCCGGCGACGTCATGATTCTGGGAGTGGGGATCGACCTGGTGGAGGTCGGTCGTATCCGGGATTCCCTGCAGCGATTGGGCGAACGGTTCGCCCGCCGCATCCTGCGGGAGGCGGAATACGACTACTGCTTCTCCCATGCCGATCCGTCCACCCATGTCGCCGCGCGGTTCGCCGCCAAGGAGGCCGTGAGCAAGGCGTTCGGCACCGGCATCGGCACGGAGATCGGTTGGTTGGACATCGAGGTGGTGCGAATGGAGAGCGGCAACACCCAGGTCCGCCTTCATGGGGCGGGAGAGCGGTTGTTTGAGAAGCGTTCCGGTCGGAATCTCCACCTCAACCTGACGCACACCACCCAATACGCTTCCGCGGTCGCCATCCTCGAGGGATGAGCAGCGGATGCGTCTCACATTGTCGGGATGGCGTCGGAAACCCTGGAGCAGGCGAGACACCAGGAGGATCACAAGAAAACCCCGACACCTCTCGGGTGCGGGGTTTCAGGGGATTCCGACATGCGATTTCAGGTTCCCTCAAGGACGAGGTTCCTGCACCGCCATGGGGCTAGGCACCGGGATCAGCTGACACCGTCTTCCACATCGGGAACACGGACGGCCTCGACGGCTTCGATCTTCTTGCGGAGCTTGGCCAAGGCGATGTTCTGAAGCTGTCGGATCCGTTCACGAGTCACTCCGAACTTCTGACCGATCTCGTCCAGGGTCTTCTCCTGACCACCATCGAGCGCGAAGCGTTCGCGAAGGATCGTCATTTCCCGGGCATCCAAGATGTGCAGGGAATCCTGCAGCAAGCGGTGCGTGGTGCGACTTTCGAGATCCTCGTACGGTGTCTGGCAGGATTCGTCGGCCACCACATCGCCCAGTTTGCTCGAGTCCTCGTCCCCGAGCGACTCGTCGAGCGAGCTTGTGCGCAGCGAGGCCCTGCGCCAAAGACGGACCTTGCGCAGGGGCGCGTTCATCTCCTCGGCGATCTCCTCGTCGGTCGCCTCCCGGCCGAAAAGTTCCTGAAGCTCCATGGCCACCCGGCGCATCTTGGAGATCTTGTCCACCAGGTGCACCGGCAGCCGGATGGTCTTGGACTGGTTGGCGAGGGCGCGCTTGATCGATTGCTTGATCCACCAGGAGCTGTAGGTCGACAACTTGCCGCCCTTGGACGGATCGAAACGTTCGACGCCCTTCATCAAGCCCATGTTGCCTTCGTTGATCAGATCGAGGAGCGGCAGCCCCAGGCCGTCGTAGTCCTTGGCGATCTTGACGACCAACCGGAGGTTGGCCCGGATCATGTGCTCGCGAGCGACCGGATCCCCGCGCTTGATGCGTGCGGCCAAGGCGTTCTCCTCGGCCACCGTCAGCAAAGGCACCTCGACCGCCTCCCGCATGTAGAGGTTCAGGGCGCTCTTGGACTCGTACACGTCGCGAATCGGTTCCGGGGCCGAAGGAATCACCGGGATCCCGTCCACCAGCTGGACTCCCGGTTTGACCGGCGTGGAGGCAGCGGACGCCTTGCCCATGGGTTCCTTCCGGACTGCCGTGCCGGCGGAACGGGTAGGGCGGCGCTCGATCTTCGCGGTGCGGATCGATGAACCGGAGCGGGAAGCGGCCGGGACTTTGGACCGGGTCTTGGTTGAGCGCTTGGAAACCGCTGCCCCTCTGCCTTGGGCCTTCTTCGGCTTCACGCATTCGACTTTTTTCCCGGTTCCAGTCTTGATCTGGGCTGCAACCTTGTTCCGGGGCGACTGAGGCGACTTCATCGAGGGAGTTTTCAAGGTCAAAGGTGGTTCAGGTACGCTGTTTTTCCCGTCAACCGACCTTGCGACGTTGGACCAAGGTGATCAGGTTGTCAATGGTTTGGTGTGTTTTTGTCTAAGAAAAGGTTAACTATCGAGAAGGTTTCTTTGGATTTCTCTGCGCTGTCTTGATTTTGTCGAGATAATGGTCAAGGGTCTCCCTGGATGAGCGAGCCAAGCATCAGGCATTCGATCAAGACCGTTTCTCGGCAAACGGGATTGAGTCCTCATGTCATCCGGGCTTGGGAAAAACGCTATCAGACCATCCGCCCCACCCGATCTGAGGGTCGCCAGCGTCTCTACTCCGCCTCGGACATCGAGCGACTGACCTGGTTGCGGAAGGCCACTGAAGCGGGCTTCGCCATCGGAACCATCGCCGGTCTCTCGACGGAATCCCTGCAATCGCTCCTGCAAGCTTCCAAGCGTGGGGTGATGCCGGACGCTGGGAATCGTCTTTCGACTCCCGGTGCGGGCCTCGACAACACCGATCGCCTCCGGTCTGACTTCGCCACCGATACCCGGGAAGCAGCCCCGGGGCCTCTCCGCGAAGAGGTGCCGAACGAAGGGGTGGGTCTGTTTCTTGATGGTGCCTTCGAAGCCGTTTTGCGCATGGATTCAGCCGCCCTGGAGGGGATCCTGGAGCGCGCCGCCGTCGCCGTGGGCCAGATGCGCCTGCTCAGCGATCTGATCGTGCCATTGGTGGAACGGATCGGCGAGGGGTGGATGTCGGGGCAGGTGAAGGTGTCCCAAGAACACGTGGCCACCGCCGTCCTGCGGACTTTCCTGGGAAACATCGCCCGCCCCATCGCCCTGCACCCGCGTGCTCCGGTCTTGGTCGTCACCACCCCTGCAGGGCAGCTCCATGAATTGGGGGCGATCATCGTCGCGGCCGCGGCGACCGGGATGGGCTGGAGGGTGGTCTATGGCGGGGCCTGCATGCCGGCTGAGGAGATCGCCAGCATGGCCATCCAACAGGGGGCCCGGGCGGTGGGGCTCAGCGTGGTGCACCCGACCGATGATCCCGGATTGTCGCTGGAACTGAAACTCCTGAGGCGACTGCTCCCCGGAAGCATCCGGATCCTGGTGGGTGGCCGGGCCAGCGCGGCCTACCGGGCCGAAATCGAGGCGATCGGAGCGATCCGGGTGGGCAACCTCGAGGACCTGCGTGTTCAGCTCAATGGGCTGCGTGGCGAGAATCCGATGGGGCCGGTCGGGCGAGGCTGAATCGGGTCCCCGCCCCGGTGGAATCCAATTCCCCCGGGGCACGGTCGTTGTGATCGTCAGCGCGAGCCTTGGCCCATCGAGAGCAGGAACATGATGTTGTTCGGCGTCTTCTTGAGCTTGCCGAGAAGCAGTTCCATCGACTCGACCGGCGGGACGCCGACCAGCGCCCGGCGCAGGACGGAGATGCGCTGGTACTCATCGGGATGGTAGAGCAGCTCCTCCTTGCGGGTGCCCGACTTCTCGATGTTGATCGACGGGAAGATGCGGCGATCGACGAGCGACCGGTCGAGGTGGATCTCCATGTTGCCGGTGCCCTTGAACTCCTCGAAGATCACCTCGTCCATGCGGCTTCCGGTGTCGACCAGCGCCGTGGCCATGATGGTCAGAGAGCCGCCCTCCTCGATGTTGCGGGCCGCGCCGAAGAAGCGTTTTGGCTTGTGGAGCGCGTTGGCGTCGACACCGCCCGAGAGGATCTTGCCCGAGTGCGGTTGCACCGTGTTGTAGGCGCGCGCCAAGCGGGTGATGGAGTCGAGCAGGATCACCACGTCTTTCTTGTGCTCGACCATCCGGCGGGCCTTCTCGATGACCATCTCGGCCACCTGCACATGCCGTTCCGGCGGTTCATCGAAGGTGGAACTCACCACCTCGGCGCCGCGGCACGAGCGCTCCATGTCGGTGACCTCTTCCGGTCGCTCGTCGATCAGCAGGATGATCAGGTGGCAGTCGGGGTTGTTCTTGAGGATGGCGTTGGCCAGCTTCTGCATCAGCACCGTCTTGCCTGTGCGGGGCGGGGCCACGATCAATCCGCGGGTGCCCTTGCCGACCGGGCAGACGATGTCGACCACGCGGGTGCTGTACTCGTCGGGGGATGTCTCCAGCAGGAATCGGCGGTTCGGGAACAGCGGGGTGAGGTTCTCGAAATGGGTCTTTTCCTTGGCCTTGTCGGGATCGAGCCCGGCGACCTTCTCGACCTTCAGCAGGGCGTAGAACTTCTCCTTGTCCTTCGGGGGGCGCACCTGCCCCTCGACGTCGTCGCCGGTGGCCAGGTCGAACCGGCGGATCTGCGACGGGGACACGTAGATGTCTTCCGGGCAGGGCAGGTAGTTGAACGCCGGGGATCGCAGGAAGCCGAAGCCCTCGGGCATGACCTCGAGGACCCCGCGGGTATTGATGATGCCGCCCGCCGCCAGATTGCGTTGGACGATCTGGAAGATGATCTCCTGCCGCTTGAGGGTTCCGTAGTTCTCGATGCCGAAGTGCTTGGCCACATCGGCCAGCTGGCCGATGGGCATCGGCTGCAGTTCATGCAGGTTCAGGTTTTTCGGCTCGACGACCACTTGCGGCTTCTCCGGGGCATCAGGCACCGGAGCGTCTTCGTTGGGGGGCGCCATCCGCGCGC